>NZ_JALPKN010000621.1 GCF_023630195.1 Actinotalea sp. C106
GGGCCCTGGCCACGGCGGAGGCTCTCGCCGACGGCCCTCGCGAGGTCGTCGTCGTGGGCCCGGTCGACGACCCCGCGACCCAGGCCCTGCACCGGGCCGCCCTCGCGGCGGGGGCACCAGGCTCGGTGGTCGTGGTGGGCGAGCCTGGCAGCTCGGCCCTGCCCCTGCTCCTGGACCGCCCCATGCTCGAGGGACGTCCGACGGCCTACGTCTGCCGGGGCTTCGTGTGCGACCGGCCGACCACCGACCCGGCCGAGCTCGAGGCCCAGCTCCGCGGCTAGCAGGACCTCACGGCTAGCGCGTCCGCGCGGCCAGACGACGTGCCAGCGGGGCGACCAGCAGGATGCCGACAGCTGTCGCGCCGAAGGCCCAGCCGTACCCAGTCCCGACGAGGACCGCCCCCACGACCACGGCCCCCAGCCCCGTCCCGCCGTCGTACGCGATGTTCCAGACGGTGCTCGCGGTGCCGTGGCCGCCTCGGCCCGACCGGCGCAGGATGACCACGAGGGAGTCGTTCTGCACGGCGCCGAACCCGAGGCCGAACAGCCCCGCGCCCACCACCGTGAGCAGTGCGGTCACGGCAGGTGGCGCCGCCCCCGGGGTGCCGGCGGCGCCCGCGGCGAGGG
>NZ_JALPKN010000622.1 GCF_023630195.1 Actinotalea sp. C106
CGCAGGGCGCGGCGCCGGACGCCCAGGTCCTCGACCCCCACCCGGTCCCCCGCGCCGAGGTAGCCCTCGGCGATCGTCGCGGCGGCCTGCCGGGCGAGGTCGAGGGAGGTCGCGTCGTCGGGTCGGATGGGGCGCAGCCCGGACCACGTCGAGACGTCGGGCCCGACGTCGTCCCGGGAGTCGACGACGAGGGTGACCGTGGCCTCGGCGAGGGCCACCGTGCGGCGCACGTACAGCTCCTCGAGGTGGGGCGAGCGGCGAGCGGTGACCCGCCAGTCGACCCGGCGCGGGCTGTCCCCGGGGGCGAAGGGGTGCACGTCGCGCAGCCCACCGCCGTCCCCGGGACGCCGGGACTCGTGCTGTCCGGTCAGCCCCCGCAGACGCAGCGGCAGGGGCAGCCCGGGCATCCGGCGTCCGCGGGGCAGGACGACCACCCGGCCCGCAGGCACCTGCCCCACCGGCCCGGTCAGGTACGTGCCAGGGCCCAGACCCTGGTGCTCGACGGCGAAGAGCTCCTGGGCGCCGGTGCGCACCGAGGTGGCGGACACCCCGAGCACGCGGGTCAGCGGCACCTCGACCAGGGCCTCGGTGGTGCCGTGGCTCAGCCGCCCGACCCGCACCC
>NZ_JALPKN010000623.1 GCF_023630195.1 Actinotalea sp. C106
GCAGGCTGATCGCCGGGTGGGTGCTCGCGGTGGTCGGGCCGCCCGCGCTGGCTGCCGGCCTGCTGGCCGTGCACCGCCTCGACGCGCTGCCGACGGTCCTCATGCTCTTCCTCGCCCTCACGGTGGGGGTGGCGATCACCGGCGGCCTGCGGCCGGCCCTGCTCGCTGCGGTCGGCAGCGGCCTGCTCAGCAACTACTTCTTCACCCCGCCGGTGCGGACCTGGACGGTGGCCGAGCCGCAGAACGCCGTCGCGATCCTCGTCCTGCTCGCCGTCGCGGTCGCCGTCTCGGGCGTCGTCGACCTGGCGGCCCGACGCACGCACGAGGCCGTCCGGGCCCGCCGCGAGGCCGACGCCCTGACGACGATCGCGCGCGGCGTCCTGAGGGGCGGGGACGTCGTGCCGACCTTGCTCGAGCACCTGCGCGAGGCGCTCCGGATGGACGCCGTGGTGCTCGAGGAACGTGAGGACTCCGTCGACCGGTGGTGCACCACGAGCCGCGCGGACGACGCCGTCGCCGGGGGCGCAGGGGAGGGGCCTCGCGACGGTGCGGGGGAGCACGTCCTGCCCGTCTCGGAGCACCTGCGCCTGCGGCTGCGCGGGCGATCCCTCGCGGCGCCC
>NZ_JALPKN010000624.1 GCF_023630195.1 Actinotalea sp. C106
CGGCCGCCCGCACGGGCCAGGGCCGACCGGCCCGCTCGTCCGCTGAGCCCGCTGCGCGACCGGCTCGGCCACGACGAGGGGATGGCGACGGCCGAGTACGCCATCGCGACCGTCGCCGCAGCGGGCTTCGCAGGGCTCCTGATCACGGTGCTGCGCAGCGACGAGATCCGTGGCCTGCTCGTCGGCATCGTGCGCGGAGCGCTGTCGGTGTGAGCCGGGAGGCAGCCGCACGGGCGCTCGCGGTGCGCAGGGCTGTCGGCTCGAGGGATCGCGGCGCGGTCACGGCCGAGCTGGCCCTCGCCCTGCCCGCGGTGATCCTCGTGCTCGCGGTGCTCCTGGTGACCGGGGCGGCGACCTCCGCCCAGCTCCGGTGCGCCGACGGGGCACGGGCCGGTGCCCGTGCGGCTGCCTTGGGCATGGACGACAGCGAGGTGGCCGAGATCGCCCGGCAGGTCACGGGCGGTGCGGCCGAGGTCGAGATCACCCGCGCCGACCCGTGGGTCGAGGTCCGGGTCAGCTCGGCCGTGGCCGGAGGGTGGTTCACCGGCGGCCCGCTCGGCCTGTCCGCGACGGCGACCGCGTGGGTCGAGCCATGAGCCGCGGTGCCCGCGCCC
>NZ_JALPKN010000625.1 GCF_023630195.1 Actinotalea sp. C106
GCCAGGCGGGCGGCGGCCAAGCTCGCCACGGCCCGGCGGCGCGCGGCCCGGACGGCGCAGCACGAGGCCACCTACGCGCGGTGGCGGGTGTTCTCCCACTGACCAGGAGGACCTCGGCGGGCCCGCCGGGCGGACGCACCTGAGGGCCTACTCACCGAGCCGGAAGGACCGACCGTTACGATGGGTCCAGGACGGACCGCGCACGGATGGAGGAAGCTCATGCTCGCCAACTTCAGGGGCATGGAGTGGATCATCCTGCTCGTCATCGTGCTGCTGCTCTTCGGGGCGCGTCGACTGCCTGACCTCGCGCGCAGCCTCGGCAAGTCGATGAAGATCCTCCGCTCGGAGGTCAAGGACATCCGCAAGGACGACACCACGACCGACCCGGCCGGGACGACCACCCCGACCGCCCCCGTGACCGAGGCTCGCCCGACGAGCACCTCGCCCGGCGCGCCCTCGAGCCCCGCCGGCGCGGGCACCGGGACGGAGCCTTCGCCCACCGGCTCGAGATCGACCGCGGGACCCGCAGGCACCGGCTCCGACGACGGTGACCGCCCGCACTGACGCGGCCCGTGCTCCGCGCGGCCGAGCCCGCCGAAGTCCGAGGCC
>NZ_JALPKN010000626.1 GCF_023630195.1 Actinotalea sp. C106
GCAGGACCGCCCCGTGCCGTCGTGCCGCCTCGGCCACGGCCGACTCCCGCACCGCCGAGGCCTCCGCCGCGGTGAGCGTGCGGTCCTGGGCGCGCAGCCGCAGGGCGAAGGCCAAGGAGCGGTGCCCCGGCGGGACCGGGTCCCCGGTGTAGACGTCGAAGAGGCGCAGGTCCTCGACGATGTCTCCCGCCGAGGACGCGGCCGCACCCGTCCGCACGGCGTCGAGGACCTCACCTGCGGGGACCGCGGCAGGGACGACGAGGGCGATGTCCTCCTTGGCCGCCGGGTAGGTCGAGACCGGGGTGGCCTGGACAGGGCCCGGGACGGCCGCGAGGACGAGGTCGAGGTCCACCTCGAAGGCCGCCGCACGGTCGGGCAGACCGAGAGACGTCACGACCGTCGGGTGCAGCTCCCCGGCGTAGCCGACCAGGGTGCCGTCGCTCAGCTGCAGCCGCGCGGTGCGCCCGGGGTGCCACGGGGCGGTCTCCTCGGCCTGGCGTACCTCGAGCTCGACGCCGACCGCACGGGCCACCAGCTGCGCACCCGCGATCGCATCGGTGTGGTCGGCCCGGCGCCCGGGCCCCCACCAGCCGGCGAAGTCGGAGGCC
>NZ_JALPKN010000627.1 GCF_023630195.1 Actinotalea sp. C106
CCGTGCCAGGCCTCGTCCCACCGGGCGCCCACGACCAGCGCCGCCCCGGCGGCGCGCATGCTCGTTCCGGTGGCACCGCCCACGGCTCGGCCGACGGTGTCCAGGGCTCGCGGGATGCCGGCCCCCGCGCTGCAGGCCGCCTCGAGGAGGTCGAGGACCACGCCCAGCTCGAGCTCGACCGAGACGTCCGAGTCATCCTGTGGACGTACGTCGCGTCCTCGCCCGCGGCGCCCACCCCGACGACGCCCGGGACGTCCACCGAGCGCGGTTCCGACCTGCGAGGTTCTGACCCGCGCGGTCCCGACCCGCGCGGTTCCGGCGGGGGCGCCTCCGGTGCCCCCCGCCCAGTCGACGTCACCATCACTCCCAGAAGCGGGCTCGAGACCACGGAGCCGTCGCGTCACGGCGCTCACCGGCTGCCCCGTCCCGGTTCCTGCCCAGCGGCGGTCGCTGCCCGCACGTAGCGCCCGGCCCAGCGGTGGCCCACGAGCATCAGCCCGGCGCCGGCGACCAGCAGCACCGTGCCGAGCCCGCCGTCGAGCAGCACCGCCCACGGCTCGGCCCCCAGTGCGGCGCCGAGGACCAGGCCCAGCACGGGCAACCAGGC
>NZ_JALPKN010000628.1 GCF_023630195.1 Actinotalea sp. C106
CGGGCTCGAACCCGTGTCGCGCCGGCGGGGCCGAGGTGAAGGTCGGGGGATCGTTGCGCACGCTGACCACCAGAGCGGCCGGGTCCCGTGCGTCCAGCACCACCGCGCAGGCCGCCCCCGGTGCGTGCCGTGCGGCGTTGGCCAGGCACTCCTGCACGGTGCGGTAGACGGACAGCTGGGCGAGGGGCCCGACGACCTCCCCCGGTGGCGGGCCGTCCGCGGTGCCGAGCACCTCGAGACTCACCTGGACCCCCGAGGCACGGACCCGCTCGACCAGGGCAGGGATGGTCGCGAGGGTCTCGACCCGGGCCTCCTCCACCTCCGCGCCCTGCCCGACCGCGGGCGCGTCCCGCAGCAGGCGGACGAGGCTGCGCAGCTCGTCGAGCATCGCGGTGGTCTCCCCGCGCACCCGCTGCACCGCGGCCTTCGCCGCCTCGGGGTCGACGTCGATCTGCCGCCCGATGGCCCCGGTCATCACCGCGATGCCCGACAGGTGGTGCGCGGCGACGTCGTGCAGCTCACGGGCCATCGCGGCGCGCTCGCGGGCCACGGCCGTCTCGACGCGCGCCTCGTGCTCGCGGCGCAGCGCCTGGATCTGACGCTCGC
>NZ_JALPKN010000629.1 GCF_023630195.1 Actinotalea sp. C106
GCCCTCGAGGCCCTCGTCCTGCCCTCGCGGGTGGCCGACTACCGTCCGGCGATGCTCGACGAGCTCACGGCTGCCGGGGAGGTGCTCTGGGCGGGGCACGGCTCCCTGGCGGCCCGGGACGGGCTCGTCAGCCTGCACCCGACCGCCACAGCCGACCTGACCCTCGCCGCCGCCGCCGAGCTGAGCCCGGGGACCGAGGCCGTCGGGCGCCTGCACACCGCGCTCCTCGACGCCCTCGAGGGGGGCGGGGCGTACTTCCTCACCGCCCTCGTGCCCCGGGTGCGCGAGCTCCTGGATGCGAGCGAGGCCACCGTGCAGGACGAGGGCACGACGACTCCTGTCGGGCTGACGAGCCAGGCCGACGTGGTCGAGGCGCTCTGGGACCTGGTCTGGGCCGGTCACGTCACCAACGACAGCCTGGCTCCCCTGCGAGGCCGGTTGGGCAGCGGGCCCTCGCGGCCCGGACGGGCCTCGGGCACCACCCACCGTGCCCGCCGGTCCGTGCCACGCGGCCGGAGCCTGAGCGGTCTGGCCCTGCGCCCCCAGCGCACCGCGCAGCTGGCCGAGCCCGGGGCCGGGGGCCGCTAGTCCTTGGTCCCTGGCAG
>NZ_JALPKN010000062.1 GCF_023630195.1 Actinotalea sp. C106
CCGTCCTGCGGGCGGTGCGCGTCGCGGACCGCCCCCTCAACGGCGGTCACGTCGCCCAGACCGCGCAGAAGGCCGACCCGGCCCTGGCCACCTCGAGCTGGGACGGCGCCGGCGGGTTCTTCCCGTGGCTCGCCCGCGAGGTGCCCGAGCTCGGCGCGTCCTCGGGGTTCGTGTGGGACCCCAAGAGGTTCAGCGAGGCCGACCTCCCGACCGCTGCCGGTGTGGACCTCCCCCCGCTGCAGCGTCAGGTCGTCGAGGTGACCGACATCCCCAACCTGCCGACCGAGCGCTACCGCGTGCTCCTGACGGCCCTGGCCGACGACGTCAAGCAGACCCCCTTCGACCGGCCCGAGACGGCCCGCCGGGTGCGGGACGCCTGCCAGGCCGCCGGGGAGCCGATCGGCCGCGCCTCGGTCAACACCGTGATCTCGGGGGTGCTCTACGCGGGGCTGGACCTCGCGGCCCGGCCCGCCGTGGCCAAGGTCGCCGAGACCTGGGCGGACAACGTCGTCGGGCTGTGCCGCGGGGCGCGCATGGAGCTGCGCCCCGAGGACGTCGCCGCGATCCGGGCCTGGGTCGGGGGCGGTCTGCTCAAGCGCTGAGCCGAGCTTCCCAGCAGGTCCGGTCAGTAGGGTCGACCCATGCCTGACGACGTGAGCCCCCCGTGGTCGGTGCGGGACGCGACACCAGCCGACGGCGAGGCCTGCGCCCGGATCTACGCGCCCTACGTCACGGACACGACGGTGACCTTCGAGACGGAGAGCCCCACGGCGCAGGAGATGACGACCAGGATCGAGGCAGCCCAGGCGCAGCACGCCTGGCTGGTGCTCGAGGCGGGCGGCGCCGTGCAGGGGTACGCCTACGGCGGTACCTCCGAGCGGGTCCTCGGCCCGACCGTGCCTGCGCAGGGGCCCACGTGAAGCTGCGCGCCGGTCCGCGGGGCTCGGGGGTGCTCGACCGCCTCGACGCGCTCGCCGACCGGCACCCCGTGATGCTCGGCCGGGACAACCTGGCGCTCCTGGCCGTCCGCGGGGTGCGGCGCTCGATCGAGGTCCGGGTCACCGGCCTGGCGGCCGAGATGACCTACTACGCGATCATCTCGTTGCTCCCGCTGCTCACCGCCTTCGGGGCGGCGCTCGGCTTCCTCGAGCGGGTGGTCGGGGACGAGCAGGTCACCGAGATCGAGGACGGCCTCGTGGACGGCCTGGCGCGGGTGTTCGACCAGGAGGTCACCACCGACGTCCTCGCGCCTCTGGTGCGCAGCCTGCTGCGCGAGGAGCGCACCGGCGTGGCCGTGACGAGCGTCGCGGTCGCCCTGTGGCTCGCGAGCCGCATGTTCCGCGCCGTCATCCGGGCCCTGGACGACGCCTACCGCGTCCCGGAGCGTCGTGGCCTGCTGGGTCAGTGGGGGCTGGGGCTGGGGATGTCCCTCGGGGCGGTGGTGACCCTCGTCTCCCTGCTCGGGATGCTCGTGATCGGGCCGCTGCTGGGTGGTGGGCAGCAGATCGCGGCGTGGTTCGGCTGGGGGGACGCCTTCGAGGGGGCGTGGGCCGTGCTCCGGTGGCCGGCGATCGGCCTGGTCTGCGTCGCCTTCCTGACGCTCCTGTACCGCTGGGGGCCCAACGTGGTGACCACCTGGCGACGCTGCCTGCCCGGTGCGGTGGTCGGGATGATCGGGCTGGTGGCTGTGGCCCTCGCCTTCCAGGTCTACCTCGGTGTCGCCGGGCCGGGGGCTCCCGACGTGGGAGAGGCCGACGCCGCGGTCCGGGTCGCCGCGCAGGTGATCGGCGCTGCCCTGGCCGGCATCCTGTGGCTCTGGCTCAGCGCGATCGTCGTGCTCGTCGGCGGCGTGGTCAACGCCGAGCTGCAGGCCCAGCGCCACGAGCCGGCACTGCCCGCCACCTGAGGTGGGCTGACGTCCTGCGGCGTCGGCACCCGGCGTCCGGCTTGTGAAGGACCTGGCAAGATCCTCCGGTGACCTCCGACGCCCGCAGCCGGCCCGTCGCCCCGCACGACGAGGCGACGGCCCGCAGGATGTGGGACGAGTACGTCGCGGCTCACCCCGGGCTGCCGGCCGAGGAGCCGGTGGTCGACCACTTCGGCGACTCGGCGGGCCTCGCGGACGAGCTGCTCGACCTCGTGCTGCACGGTCCCAAGCGCGCCACCGCCGCACTGGTCGTGGAGTTCGTCGAGTCGGGGGAGCCCCTGCCGCGGCTCGGTTCCCACTGGGTGGCCTGCGACGGCGACGGGGGCCCGCGGGCGATCCTGCGGTCGACCGAGCTGCGCCTCGAGGTGGTCTTCGAGCGGTTCGCCGTGGTGTGGCCCCCTGAGCACGCCGACGGGACCGAGCACGCCGACGGGGGAGCGTCCGGGTCCACCTCGTGACGGCACGCCTGTGGTCGCGGAGCTTCGTGCTCGCCCTGGCGGTCGGCTTCTTCCTCTCGATGGTCTTCTACCTGCTGATGACCACGATGGCGCTCTACGCCGTCGAGCGCTTCGGTGCGGCGGACGCCGAGGCGGGGCTGGCCTCGTCGATGTACATCGTCGGAGCGCTGGCCTCGCGGGCCTGGGCCGGGGCGGCCGCGGACGTCCTGGGCCGACGGCGCGTGCTCCTCGCCGGGCTCGTGCTCTTCGTCCTCGCCTCGCTGAGCTACCCCGCCGCGGGCAGCCTGGTCCTCCTGCTCGTGGTGCGCTTCGTCCACGGCGCGGCCTTCGGGGCAGCGCACACGGCGGTGTCGGCGACCGTGCAGTCCCTGATCCCGCCCTCGCGGCGGGCTGAGGGGACGGGCTACTTCGGCATGAGCGCGACCCTGGCGACGGCCGTCGGGCCCCTGCTGGCGATCGTCCTGGTCGACGGCCCCGGCTACACCGCCCTGTTCGCGGCCTCGGCCGTCGCCTCGGTGCTGGCGATGCTCGCGGCCCTCGCGCTGCACGCACCCCAGGAGCGGCCGGCCCGTGCACCGGGGGCCCGGCGGCCCGCGCTCGGCGGGCTGATCGAGCCCGCAGCCCTGCCGATCGCCTCGGTGGCCCTCGTCCTGGGGGCCGCGTTCTCGGGGATCCTGACCTTCGTCACGTCCTTCGCCCAGAGCATCGAGCTGGGCGGGGCCGCGGCGGCCTTCTTCCTCGTGTACGCCCTCGTCGTGCTCGTCGCACGCCTGGTCGCGGGCCGCCTCCAGGACGCCCGCGGGGACGACGTCGTCATGTACCCGGCGATCGCCTGCTTCGCGGCGGCGATGGTGGTGCTCGCCGTCACCTCGAACGCCCCGATGCTGCTGCTGGCCGGGGCCCTGGCCGGGGCGGGGTTCGGCACGTTCATGTCTGCCGGCCAGGCGATCGCGGTCACGGCCAGCTCACCGGTGCGGGTAGGGCGGGCGGTGGGGACGTACTTCCTGCTGCTGGACCTCGGCACCGGGGTGGGGCCGGTGCTGCTGGGCCTGCTCGTGACCGCGGGGGGCTACGGGCTCATGTACGCGGTGCTCGCTGTCGTGGTCGTGGGCGGGGGCTTCCTGTACCGCCGGGTCCACGGCGGGCGGCGAGCCGGGGGCTGACCGGGCTCACCACGAGCCCCCGCTCAGCCCAGGCCTGCGGTCAGCCCTGCTCGAGGCGGTCCAGGGCCAGGCCGGCGAGGAGGGCTGCCGCGACGGGCAGGGCGCTGTCGTCGTACCGCGCCCGTGCGGAGTGGTTGTACGGCGCGGTCGCCGGGTCCGCGTCGGGTGGCGTCGCCCCGAGGAAGAGGAAGGCCCCCGGCACCTCCTGCAGCACGTAGGAGAAGTCCTCCGCCCCGGACACGGGCCGGGGCGCGGTCTCGTAGTGCTCGGGCCCGAGCATGGCCGTGGCGACCCGTGCCGCGCGGGCCACCTCGTCGGCGTCGTTGACGGTGACCGGGTAGCCCCGCACGTAGTCGACCTCGGCCGTGAGCCCGTGGGCCGCGGCCACGTGCTCGACCAGCCGGGTGAGGACCCCGGGCACCGCGGTGTGGTGCTCGTGGGAGAACGTCCGGATCGTCGCGGCGAGCTCAGCCGTCGCGGGGATGACGTTGTCGGTGGTGCCAGCCTGGATCCGCCCGACCGAGACCACCACGGGGTCGTGGGCGTCGAGCTGCCGGGTCACCGCCGTCTGCATGGCCAGGACGATCTCGGCGGCGACCGTGACCGGGTCCGCGGCGAGGTGGGGCATCGACCCGTGACCGCCGCGGCCGTGGATCGTCACGTACATCTGGTCGGCTGCCGCCATCGCGGTCCCCGGACGGCCGGTCACGACGCCGAGGGGCACCATCGCCGAGACCACGTGCACCCCGTAGGCGGCGACCACGCGCTCACCGGCAGCGTCGAGGACCCCCTCCTCGATCATGTACCGGGCGCCGTGGACCCCCTCCTCGCCCGGCTGGAACATGAAGACCACCGAGCCGGCGATCTCGTCCCGTCGTGCCGCGAGCAACCGGGCGGCCCCCACCAGTCCCGCCACGTGCAGGTCGTGGCCGCAGGCGTGCATCACGCCGGGGTGCTCGCTGGTGAAGGGCTCGCCCGTCTCCTCGGTCACCGGGAGGGCGTCCATGTCCCCGCGCAGCAGGACGGCAGGCCCCGGGTGCCCGCCGCGCAGCACGGCCGTCACGGAGCTGACGGCCGTGCCGGTGATGATCTCGAGGTCCAGACCCTCGAGGGCCTCCAGCACCCGAGCCTGGGTGAGCGGCAGGTCGAGCCCGATCTCGGGGATCCGGTGCAGGTCGTGGCGCAGCGCGGCGAGGTCGGGCCCGAGGGCCTGCGCCTCGGTGAGCAGGGCGGCCGAGGTCACGGCGCTGGGAGGCTGGAGGTGGGACTCGGTCACAAGGGCTCCTCGGGACTGCCCGGCACCCGGGCGCGGATCGTCCTCCGGACGCTATCTGCTGTGAGGGGTCGGGATCACCTGGGCCCTGCGCCCTCAGAGGTCGACGAGCGTGATGCTCACCCGCACGGCGTCCCCGACCGCCAGGCCCTCGGCCGCCCGGACGGCCTTCTTGACCGGCAGGACGTACGTGGCCTCGGTGCTGCTCGGGAACAGCGAGGTGCGCCACACGGTCGCCCCCACGCGCACCTGCACCCGGACCGAACCGAACCCGCGCGCGACGGGAGCGGCGACGTCGAGCACCTCGTCGGCGATCTCCGGGGGCAGGCTGACGAAGGTCCACCCGTCGCCGCGGCCCGCCTGCCACAGCCACAGGGGCGCCTCGAAGCTATGCTCCATGCCGCCACTGTGCACCACGCCGCTGACATCGCGACGACGGCACACGCCACGGCGGCCGGTGGACCGAGGACGTCGGGCTCAGAGCGACTCGCGTGCCCCGAGCCAGGGCTCGAGGGCGTCGTGGTGGGCGGCCCAGGCATCGGGGCCGCGGCGCATCTCCTCAGGAGTCAGGAGCACGCGGTCGAAGGCCGCCCGCAGGCGCGGAGCCTCGTCCCCGGTACCGGTCACGACCAGGCGGGTGACCGGACGCGCGCGTCCCCACGGCCCCAGGGTGCCGATGCTGAGCTGCCCGCCCGCGCCGTCCCAGGCGCAGGCCGCCTCGGGCCGGTCGGCGACCCAGAACACCCCGCGCGACCGGAGCCTGCCCGAGCCGAGGGCAGCGACGTGGTCGACGAACCGCTCGGGGTGGACCGGACGGTCGTCGACCAGCTCGATGGTCCAGACCCCGCTGCCCGAGGTGCTGCGGGTCGGGGCGGCCTGGACGGGGTCGAGCCGTGCCTCGCCGCGTCGGCTGTTGTGCCGGGTGCTCAGCAGGCTACGGACGTCGAGGTCGTGCAGCCCGTCCTGGCGCAGGCCATCCCGGGCCCGGGTGTGGTCGACGAGGTCTGACCCCTGGGGGTGCAGGTCGACGTCCCCGGTGGTCAGCACGAGGTCGGCGTGGGCGAGCTGGGCGGCCAAGGCCTCGCCGACCGAGCGACGGTCGTCTCCGGTCAGGGCGAGGTCGCGCTCCTCGAGGAGGTCGTCGCCGAGCAGGTCCTCGACGACGGTCTCGACGTCGACCACCGCGAGCACAGAGGCGAGGCGGACCCCGGGCAGCTCACCACCGCGGCTGGTGGCCCCGCTCAGCGCGCGGGTGACCGGCAGGGACTCGGCTGAGACGGGCAGCGCCAGGGCCAGGGCGTCCCAGCGGCCGTCCGCGGCGAGCCTGCGCAGTGTGGGCAGCGCATCCTCGCGCACGGCGCAGCTGAGGCACGCGTGCTCGAGGGGGACGCGCACGTCCTCGACCACCCCGGTGCCGTCGATCACCACCCGACGGATCTCGCCGTCGCCCATCGCGTCCTCGAGGATGTCGTGGCGCAGGACCACGGTCGCGGGGGTGTCGGTGACCAGGCCCATGACGGCGGAGTCACGCAGGACGGGGTCGATGGTCGCCAGGACGGTGAGCGGCAGACGCGGGGCCATGGTTCTCCCTCGGGGGGTCGGGGACGGGGCTGGGCAGCAGTCGACGACACTGTACCCGTTTGACGAGAATGATTCTCAGTCTCTAGATTGCGAGTCGTCCCGTCAACCACGACCCGACCGCGGCTCACCCCTGCGGCCCAGGAGGTCCCCATGGCAGCCGTCTGCCAGGTGCTCGGCACCTCGCCCGGCTTCGGCCACTCGATCTCGCACTCCCACGTGCGGACCAAGCGCCGGTTCGACCCCAACATCCAGCGCAAGCGTTACTGGGTGCCCTCGCTCGGTCGGCACGTGCGGCTGAACGTCAGCGTCCGAGGGATCCGCACGATCGATCGTCGAGGCATCGATGCGGTCGTGGCCGAGATCCTGGCGCGCGGGGAGAAGGTCTGATGGCGGCCAAGCGCCAGGACCTGCGGCCCATCGTCACGATCCGGTCGACCGCCGGGACAGGTGCCTCCTACGTCACCACCAAGAACCGCCGCACCACCCCCGAGCGCCTCGTGATGCGCAAGTTCGACTGGGTGATCCGTCGGCACGTCGACTTCCGCGAGGAGCGCTGAGATGGCCAAGAAGAGCAAGATCGCCCGCAACGAGCACCGCAAGGAGGTCGTCGCCCGCTACGCCGAGAGACGACGCGAGCTCAAGGCCGCCTCGGTCGACCCGCACCGCACCGCTGCCGAGCGCGCCGAGGCCATGCGAGCCCTGCACGCCCTGCCCAGGGACGCGAGCCCGACCCGTGTCCGCAACCGCGACGTCGCCGACGGCCGCCCGCGCGGCTACCTCGGAGTCTTCGGGCTCTCCCGGATCCGCATGCGTCAGATGGCCCACCGGGGCGAGCTGCCCGGCATCACCAAGTCCAGCTGGTAGGAGAGCCACGCCATGAAGAAGGACATCCACCCCGAGTACCGGCCGGTGGTCTTCCGCGACGTCACGGCTGACTTCTCGATCCTCACCAGGTCGACCATGACCTCGGCGCAGACGATCGAGTGGTCCGACGGAGCGACGTACCCGGTGATCGACGTCGACGTCTCGAGCGCGAGCCACCCGTTCTACACCGGCCGCACCCGCGTGCTCGACACCGCGGGCCGGGTCGAGAAGTTCCGTCGCCGCTACGGCGTCGCCGTGCCCCCGGCGTCCACCCCGGCCGCGGACGTCGAGGACGCTTCGTGAAGGTCCGGGCCTCGCTGGCCTCGCTCAAGAAGAAGGACGGCTCGATCGTCGTGCGACGTCGCGGGCGCACCTTCGTCATCAACAAGAAGAACCCCCGGTGGAAGGGCAGGCAGGGCTGATGGCCGTCCCCAAGCGCAAGATGTCGCGCAGCCGCACACGATCCCGGCGCGCGCAGTGGACCGCAACGCCGGTCGAGCTCGTCCCCGTGACCGTCGACGGGCGCACCGTCCAGGTGCCCCGCCGTCTCGTCCGCGCCGTCCGGCGTGGGCTCGTCCAGATCGACCCATGACCTCAGGAGCACCCGTGAGCCTCACCCGTACCGACGTCGTCGCCCAGATCGCCGAGCGCAGCGGACTCAGCAAGGCGCAGGCCGACGCTGCCCTCGCGAGCCTCCAGGCGGTGCTCGTCGATGCCCTCCGGGCCGGTGAGGCCGTGCGCATCACCGGCCTGCTCGGCGTCGAGCGTGCCGAGCGGGCCGCTCGGACCGGGCGCAACCCGCGCACCGGCGAGCCTCTCGAGATCCCCGCCGGGCACGTCGCCCGGGTCACCGCCGGCCAGGCCCTCAAGGACGCCGCCAAGGGCTGAGCCGACCCCCCTCGGCCAGCAGCCTGCCTGCACGTGGTGCCCTTCTCCAGGGCGCACGCGCAGGCAGGCGGGTCGCCTACAGCTCTCGGCGCATGAGCCACCGCGGCCGGTGGCCCGAGTGCGCGGTGGTCGTCGAGGCGCGGTGGAAGCCGGCGGCCTCGAACAGCTCGACGGTGCCCACGTACCCCGAGATCTGGTCGATGCGGGTGCCACCGGTCTCGGCCGGGTAGCCCTCGACGACCTCGGCCCCGTGCGCGGCGGCATGCTCGACCGCACCCGCGAGAAGGTGGTGCATCAGGCCCTGCCGCCGGAACGGTGGACGGACCACGAAGCACACCACGCTCCATGCGTCACGGTCGTCGAGGAACGGGATGGTGCGCGACCTCGTCAGGCGCCGGTACGTCGACCGGGGTGCCACCGAGCACCAACCGGCGACCTCCTCGTCCACGTAGGCCAGGACCCCGGGGCCCGGGTCGGCGTCGCACTCCTGGCGCATGTAGTCCGGTCGCTCCAGGTCGGGGACCCTGGAGTCGCGGTAGCTCATGCACCAGCACCCCTTCGCGCCGGGCCTGCGGGTCCCGACCACCGTGGTGAAGTCCTCGAAGCGCCCCACGGCCGAGCGCACGACGATGGCCATGAGGCGACGCTAGCCCGAGGCGCCGACACCAGAGGGGCTCTCGGGTGCGGCGAGGTGGGCGAAGCGGCCTCTCTCGCCCTGCGGCCCGGTGGCGTCCGTGGTGAGGTGACCGTCACGGGGACCGACCTCGAAGAGACGGAGACGGCGCATGGCAGCGCAGGACGAGCGGCTCCCCGACCGCGAGGGCCGCGAGGACCATCTGACCCCGGTGGACCGGGAGGACGACCCGACCACCACCGAGGAGAAGGACGTCGCCCTGGACCGGGTCGTCCTCGAGGGGCGGCCGCGTCTCTACCGCACGACGCCGGACCTGCTCGCCACGGGAGTCGTCGCGGGCGTCGAGGTCGGCATCGGCGTGCTCGCCCTGCTCGCGGTGGAGGCCGCGACCGGTAGCCGCCTGCTCGCCGCGCTGGCCTTCTCGATCGGTTTCATCGCCCTGCGCCTGGGCCACAGCGAGCTGTTCACCGAGGGCTTCCACGTGCCCATCGTGGTCGTCGCCGCCGGTCAGGCGACCTGGGCCCGGCTGCTGCGGCTGTGGGGGGGAACCCTCGTCGGCAACCTCGTCGGGGGGTGGCTCGTCGCGTGGTTGATCGCCGTCGGGCTCCCCGACCTCCACGAGGTGGCCGACGAGTACGCCCATGAGTTCCTCGAGGCTCCGCTGGACCTGCGCACCTTCGTCCTGGCGGTCCTCGCCGGCGCCGCGATCACCCTGCTGACCCGCATGCAGAACGGCACCCAGGACGAGGTCGCCGCGCTGGTCGCCGCGGTCGCCATCGCCTTCGTGATCGTCGGCACCGGGCTCTTCCACTCGATCCTCGACACCCTGCTGATCTTCGTCGCGATCCATGCGGGCGTTCAGGGAGCGGGCTACGCGGCGTGGCTGCCGTGGTTCGGCTTCGTCGTCGCGGGCAACCTCGTCGGCGGGCTGGTGCTCGTCACGCTGCTGCGCCTGGTGCGGAGCCGCGAGCGCCTCGAGCAGTGGCGCGAGGCCGACTCCTGAGCCGGCACGGCCTGATCCTGCACGCCCTGCCTCAGCGGGTGAGGCGGTCCACCAGGCCCGCGAGCAGGGCTGTGCGCTCGGCCACGTAGGACAGGTCCACGTGCTCGTGGTCGGCGTGCGCCCCGTCGCCGACAGCGCCGAGCCCGTCGAGGGTCGCGATGCCCAGCCCGGCGGTGAAGTTCCCGTCCGAGGCGCCGCCGACCGCGACGCCCGCGACGGGACGGGTGCCCAGCTCGTGGGCCACCTGCTGAGCCATCGCGAGCAGGTCCCTCGACGTCCCCTCCTCCATCGGTGGGCGGTTGATCCCGCCGGTCACCGTGACCAGGGCCCCGGGGGTCTGCGGCTCGAGGGCCCGGATCTCGCGGTCGACGCGTTGCTGCTCGGCCGTGGTCACCGCGCGGACGTCGACCGCGACGCGGGCGTGCGCGGGGACGGTGTTGGTCGCCGTGCCGATGCTCCCGCTGGTCGGGGTCACGGTGGTGCCGAGCTGGTGGTCGCTCAGGGCCGCGACCCGGGGGATCTGCCGGGCTAGCTCGACCCCGGCGTTGACCCCCTTCTCGGGCTCGAGCCCGGCGTGCGCCGCGAGGCCGGCGACCTCCACCTGGTAGAGCGAGACGCCCTTGCGGGCCGTCTTGAGGGCCCCGCCCGGACCTGCGGCCTCGAGCACGAGGACCGCGGCGCAGCCCTGGGCCTCGGCCTCGATCACCGCGCGAGAGGTCGCCGAACCGGTCTCCTCGTCGCTCGTGACGAGGAGGGTCACCCCGTCCAGGGGGTCGGGGCCACCTGCCTGCCGGGCCTCGTCGACCAGCGCGCAGGCCACCAGCGCCTGGACCACCCCGGTCTTCATGTCCAGGCACCCCGGTCCGCGCAGCACGCCGTCGGCCACCGAGGTGGGGATTCGTTCGAGGGTGCCCAGGGGCCAGACCGTGTCGTGGTGACCGAGCAGCAGCACCCGGCGCGGCCCTGAGCCGAGGCGCCACAGCAGGTGGTGACCGCCCTGCGCGGTCAGGGTCACCGGGGCGCGGCCGAGGATCCTCGTGCCCACCTCGGCCACGAGCTCTGCCGATCGGGCCACCGCCGTGGGCTCGTGGGACGGGGACTCGTGGTCCACGAGGCGCCGTACGTCGTCGAGGATCTCGTCGAGCCTGCGCCGGGCCGCAGCGAGGTAGGGGGCGGTCACAGGCCGACCACGGCAGCGGCCTCGTGGCCTGGTGCCGGGGTCCAGGACTGCCGGACCGTCACGGCCTCGAGCCGCTCGGCGTCCACCTCGACCCCCAGCCCGGGCCCGGTGGGCACGGCGATCCTGCCCTCGTCCAGCACGAACGGGTCGGTCACGTCCTGGGCGTAGAAGCGGTCCGAGGCCGAGATGTCCCCCGGCAGGGTGAACCCGGGCAGGGCGGCGAGGGCCGCGTTGGCAGCCCGTCCGACGCCGGTCTCGAGCATCCCGCCGCACCACACGGGCACCCCGTGGGCGCGCGCGACGTCGTGGATCCGGACCGCCTCGAGGTATCCGCCGACCCGGCCGGCCTTGACGTTGATCACCTGCGTCGCGCCGAGGGTGATCGCGTCCGCGGCGACCTTGGCCGAGACGATCGACTCGTCGAGGCAGATCGGCGTCTGCAGCTGGGTGGCGAGGGCCGCGTGCTGGACCAGGTCGTCCTCCGCGAGGGGCTGCTCGATGAGCAGCAGGCCCAGGTCGTCGAGCTGGCGCAGCAGCCGCGCGTCGGAGAGCGTGTACGCGGCGTTGGCGTCCACCTGGAGCAGCAGGTCGTCGCCGAAGGTGCGGCGCAGCAGCCGGGTGGGTTCGACGTCCCAGCCCGGGCGGATCTTGATCTTGATCCGGGCGTAGCCCTGGTCGAGGTAGTCCTGCACCGTCGCGAGCAGGGCGTCCAGGCTCGGCATGATCCCGACGGACACCCCCGAGGGCACGTGCGTGCGGTCGGCGCCGAGGTAGCTCGCGAAGGACTCGTCCCGTTCGTGCAGCGCGGCGTCCAGCAGGGCGAGCTCGACGGCGGCCTTGGTCATCCGGTGCCCGACGATGTGCTCGACCCGGCCTGCGACGTGCCGCGGGTTGATCGGCCCGACGCCGAGCAGGGCCGGGTACAGGAAGCGGTGCAGCACGTCCCAGGCCCCCTCGGTGTGCTCGGAGGAGTACAGCGGCATCGGCATGGTCACGCACTCGCCCCAGCCCTCCGCCCCCGCGGTCACGGCTCGGACGAGGATCACCTCACGCTCGTCCTGCCGCCCGAACGACGTCTCGAAGGGGGCCACGAGCGGGATGCGCAGCACGCGGGTCTCGAAGCCATGGGGTGTCACGGATGTCATCGGGGGCCTCCCAGCAGGTAATGGCCCGAGGCGGCGGTGAAGCCGAGGATCTCGTGGCCGGTCTCGAGCCGTGCCTGCAGTGCGTCCCGCACCGCCGTGCGCCACCACCCTGCCAGGTCCGCGTCGCTCGCCCGCAGCGACTCGACGTCGGCCGGTACCACGATGCGCACCCACGGGGCGTCGTCGGGCACCGGGGCGGGGGCCGGCCGGCCGGCCGTGGTCAGCGTGAGGGCGACCGGGGCGGCGAGCGCCTCGACCGGGGGTGGGGGCGGGGGCCAGGGCCGTGAGACCTCCCACTCGACGTGCAGCCGGTCGGTCGCGTCCCCACGGTTGATCTCGTCCCCCATGGACCCGTAGAAGTCCGCGAGGTAGTCCGTGACCCGCGCGCCGAGCCGGGCCAGGTTGAGGTGCGCGTTGCGGGCGACGAGGGGGTCGAAGGTCCAGCTGATCGACCGCAGGCCCCGCTCGAGGGCCCAGGCCCGCTGGTCGAGCTTGAGGGCCGTCCCCACGCCCGCCCCCCGTCGCCCCGCCCGCACCCCCGTCACGTGCGAGTGCAGGCGCCGGGCGTCCGGCTCGGCGAAGAACGCGGCGCTGGCACCGATCAGCTCCCCGTCAGCGGTCGAGTAGACGCCCATGACGTAGCTGCCGGCGTGCTCGAGGGCTCGCATCGCGGGCGCCGCGAGGGCGTCCGGGGTGCCCCAGATGCCACGGAGCACCTGGACCGCGCGTCCCACCTCGGCCGCGGAGTCGAGCGGTCGGACGGCGATCCCTGCGGCGCGGCACCGCTGCTCGGCCAGGGCGCGGGCCTCCTCGGCGACGCGTTCGCTGGGCTCTGGCACCAGCCCATCATGCCGGTGCTCCGCGCCCAGGGGCGTCGCACGGCAGGATCATCCCCATGGAGTTCCAGGAGGTCGTCCGCCGTCGGCGCATGGTCCGGTCCTACGCCGAGGACCCAGTCGACCCGGTGGTGCTCGACCGCGTGGTGGCCAACGCCCTGCGCGCCCCGAGCGCCGGGTTCAGCCAGGGGTGGGGGTTCCTCGTCCTGGACACCCCGCAGGACGTCGCGCGCTTCTGGCGGGCGACCACGCCCCGCCCGGCCGAGCCGATCGCGGCCGCCAGGCCACCCAGCCGGTGGCTGCGTGGCATGAGCGCCGCCCCGGTGGTGGTGGTCCCGTTGTCCGACGAGTCGGCCTACCGGCGGCGCTACGCCGAGCGGGACAAGCCCGGGCGCACCTGGCCGGTGCCGTACTGGCACGTCGACACCGGCATGGCGGCGTTCCTGATCCTCCAGTCGGCGGTCGACGCGGGGCTGGGGGCCTGCTTCTTCGGGATCCCCGAGGAGCAGGTCGACACCTTCCGCCAGGAGTTCGCCGTCCCGGGGACGCACGTCCCCGTGGGAGCGGTGACCCTCGGGCACCCGGCACGGGACGAGGAACCGGGCGGGTCACCGACGCGCCGACCGCGCCGGCCCGTGGCCGAGGTGGTCCACCGCGGTCAGTGGGGAGCGGGGCCCTCCAGGGCGGAGCGGGTCCCGGGGACCTGAAACTCTACGCGCTCGCGGACGTCGAGCGGCAGCGCTGCCCAGTCGGCCGGGGTGTCGAGGTCGGTCCCGGTGCCGGGGCGGTGCACCACGGCGGCGTCGAGCCCGAGGCGCGCCAAGTCGGAGGCC
>NZ_JALPKN010000630.1 GCF_023630195.1 Actinotalea sp. C106
GGACCCCGCAGCGCGCTGCTCAGCCGCCACGGCGCGGTCGAGGCCGCCGGTCCCGACCACGGCGTGGCCTGGCACTACGGCGACCCGACCGCCGAGCAGCGCGCCCTCGAGGCGGGTGGCGCGGTGGTCGACCAGTCCCACCTCGGCGTCGTGACGGTCACCGGTCCCGACCGCCTGACCTGGTTGAACTCGATCACCTCGCAGGAGCTCACGGCTCTCGCCCCGCACGTCTCGACCGAGACCCTCGTGCTCAGCCCGCACGGCCACGTCGAGCACGCGGCAGCCGTGGTCGACGACGGCACCACGACCTGGCTGATCACCGCCGACCCGGCGGGGCTGGCCACCTGGCTCGACTCGATGCGCTTCATGATGCGCGTCGAGGTGGCCGACGCGACCGAGCAGTGGGCGGCCCTCGGTGAGCCCGTGGCCGCCGCGGCGGGCCCCGGGGAGCCGGTCACCTGGTGCGACCCGTGGCCGCACACCCTCGCGGGCGGCACCCGTTACGGCCGGCCCGACGACGAGCACCCCGGCCGAGAGCGTCCGTGGCGTCTGGTGCTCGTGCCCCGGGCCGGGCTCGAGGCCGCCGTGGTCGAGCGAA
>NZ_JALPKN010000631.1 GCF_023630195.1 Actinotalea sp. C106
TACGATCCGACTTGACGCGCTCGGGGGCCGCAGCATCGAGGGCGCGCCGCAGCGCGGCGTCCTGGGTGCTGGACACCGGGGCGGTGGCGCGCGTGGGCGCGGTGGTCAGGCTCATGCCTGGTCCTCCCGCAGGACTGCGCGGGCGCGGTCGAGGGCGGTCTGGACCTGGGCGTCGAGGAAGCCGTCCGGGTACTCGCTCACGGTGTCCCCCTGGGCGAGCCGCGGGTCGGCGACCAGGCGCGTCCCCTCGGGGAGCTGGACCTCACCGGAGCGCAGCACGGCCTCGCAGTGGGTGAGGTCGACGGGGTTCACGCGCACGGTGTGGACGCCGAGCTCGACCGGCAGGTCGAGGGCGCGCTCGAGGAGCACGCGGGCCGAGTCGGGCCCCGGGCGCAGCTCGTGCTGGAGCACGGCGGCGGCGAGGTCGAGGGCCGTCGAGTGCAGGGTGGCGCGTGCCTCCCGGACGATGGGGACGGTCCTGGCCTCGACCGCGTCGACCGCGGCCGAGAGCACCGCGAGGGCGTGGTCGAGGGCTGCCTGACGACGGGCCTGCTCGGCGGCGGCCTGCGCCTCGAGCTGACGGGCCCGCTC
>NZ_JALPKN010000632.1 GCF_023630195.1 Actinotalea sp. C106
CCCCCCGCGAGCGCCCCGCGGCGGAGGCTCCCGACCGACGGTCCACCGGTGTCGGGGCCGGCGCAGGACGGCGCGGCCGGGCAGGCGGCCTCATCCAGGCACCGCGGCGAGGATCTCGGGGGCCAGGGCCGTGACGTCCCCCGCCCCGACCGTGAGCACCAGGTCCCCGTCGCGCGAGGCCGCACCGATCATCCGCGCCGCCTCGACCCGGTCGGGCACGAAGGTCGCGTCGCGCCCCGTCCCACGCAGGGGTTCGGTGATGAGCGCGCCCGTGACCTGGGGATCGGGGTCCTCGCGGGCGCCGTAGACGTCGGTCACGACCACGACGTCCGCGAGGCCCAGGGCCTGGGCGAACTCCGCGGCGAAGGTCCGCGTCCGGGAGTACAGGTGCGGCTGGAAGAGCACGAGCACGCGGCCCTGGCCCGCGACCGGACGAGCCGCGCGCAGCAGCGCCTCGACCTCGGTCGGGTGATGGGCGTAGTCGTCGACCACTCGGACGCCCCGGACCGCGCCACGGTCCTCGAAGCGACGTCCGGTGCCCGTGAAGGTCGACAGCGCGCGCGCCGCCGTCGGGCCGTCGACGCCGAGCA
>NZ_JALPKN010000633.1 GCF_023630195.1 Actinotalea sp. C106
TGCACCGGGTGCTGACCGCCGACGCCCCGACCCTGGCCGCCCTGAGCCGCCTCGACGCGGTGCTGATCGGCGGGGCCGCCACCCCGCCGGCCCTCGTCGAGGCCGCCCGCGAGCGCGGTCTGCCGCTGGTCCTGACCTACGGCATGACCGAGACGTGCGGCGGGTGCGTCTACGACGGGCGTCCCCTCGACGGGGTCGAGGTGGAGGTCGACGACGACGGGATCCGCCTCGCCGGACCGATGCTCGCCCGCGGGTACCTGGCACGCCCTGACCTCGACGCCGCGGCCTTCACCACGGCGGACGGCCGTCGCTGGTTCCGCACCCGGGACCTCGGCATCCTCGAGGGCGGTCGTCTCACGGTGCTCGGGCGCTCGGACGACGTCCTGGTCACCGGTGGGGTCAAGGTCGCCCCCGCCGCGGTCGAGGCCGCGCTCGTGGGGGTGCCCGGGGTCGGTGAGGTCTGCGTGGTGGGGGTGCCCGACGCCGAGTGGGGCCAGGCCGTGACCGCCGTCGTCGTGCCGCGGCCGGATGTCCCGGCTCCCGGGCTGGCCGAGCTGCGCCAAGTCGGAGGCCAAG
>NZ_JALPKN010000634.1 GCF_023630195.1 Actinotalea sp. C106
AGCCTCGGGCGCGGCCTCGCGGCAGGCCACGAGCAGGTCAGCCCAAGCCGCCCCTGCCTCGGCGACCAGGCGGTCGGTCACCGGACCGGGGGCGACGTGGCGGCGCGACGGGTCGAGCGGGAAGGTCGCCACGAGCAGGGCGGGGACCGTGCAGGGCTCGTCCGTGGGGGTCGGTGCGTGCACGACGGCGGGTGGCTCGGCCTGCACGGCGGCGGCGGAGGGGCGCCGGACGGCCCAGGTGACCTCCCACCCGGTGCGTCCCCGCTCCTCGACCGGGCGGTCGGCCAGGAGGCTCCCCGGGAGCTCCCCGCCCCGGGTCGCCACGACCCAGCGGGTGCGGACCTCGTCGAGGCTCAGCACGGTGGCGCCGTCGACCTGGACCTCGACGCGCTCGAGACCCGGCAGGGCGAGGAGCAGCGTGTCGTCGACCCGGTCGAGCTGGGCGCGGACCTCCCGGACCGCGGCGGCGTCGCGCAGCCCCAGGGCGACCACGGTGTCCCAGCCGTCGAGCTCGGGACGGTGGAGGTCGCGACGCTCGGTGGCGAGGACGCCCGCCTCAAGTCGGAGGCCAAG
>NZ_JALPKN010000635.1 GCF_023630195.1 Actinotalea sp. C106
TCCCGTCGGAGCTCGGCGGTCTCGCCCTCGGCCTCGGTCCGGGCCCGCGCGGCATACTCGTCGGCCTCGGTGTGCAGGGCTGCCGAGTACTCGTCGGCCTCGGTGCGCATCGCGGCGGCGTCGTTCTCCGTGCGGCTGCGGAGCTCGGTGGTCTCTGCGTCGGCCGTCGCACGCAGGTCCTGGGCGTAGTGCTCGGCCTCGTCGCGCTGGCGGGCGGTCTCGTTCTGCGTCCTGGTGCGCAGCTCGGCCGCCTCGCGCTCGGTGGTGACCCGGAGCTCGGTGGTCTCGCGCTCGACGGTGGCGCGCAACGTGCCGAGCTCGCGCTCGAGACCCGTGCGGCGCTCGCTCTCCTCGGTGGTGATGGCGCTCTGGATGCGCGCCGCCTCGCGCTCGGCCGAGCTGACCAGCTCCTCGGCCCGCCGCTGGGAGGAGGTCAGGGTGCTCTCCGACTCGGAGGCTGCGGTCGACCGCAGCTCCTCGGCCTCGCGACGCGTGGTGGCGAGGAGCTCGGCGACCTCGTTCTCGGCGCGGGCACGCAGCTGGCCCGCCGCGAGCTTGGCGCGCGCCAGGGCG
>NZ_JALPKN010000636.1 GCF_023630195.1 Actinotalea sp. C106
CGCGGGCGCCCTCGACGGGAGCGGAGGGGGCGGTGCCGCTCGGGTCGGGGGGGCCGGACGCGGTGCTGGGGGCCAGGGCCCCGCACCGGGTGCAGAACGGGCTGGTCCGGGGCAGGGGCGAGCGGCACTGGGTGCACACGCCCGTGACGGTGGTGCTCATCGTGCCTCCCCCTGGCTCCGCCCGGAAGGCTGACCGAGCACCTGCCCGTGCCCTGGGGCCGGGCACAGGGTAGCAACGGGCCATGTCACCGGGACGTCACCTGCCGGAGCACCTCGACGGCCCCGGCGCCGGTCAGGGCGAGGGGCAGGGCGAGGACGACGGACAGGCCTTCGAGGGTGTCGGCGAGCCGGGAGAAGCCGACCGAGCGCCACCCGCGGCCCATGGGCACGGCGAGCAGCGGCACGAGCACCCCGAGGGCCAGGAGCACGAGGGGGATCTGGGCCTCGAGGTCGAGCCCCACGGCCCCGAGGGCGCCGAGCTGGAGCACGAGGGTCGCGGCGGCCAGGCGCGGCGCCCAGCGGGCCACGGGCCCTCGGGTGGTCCGCGGCTGGAGGGCCAGGGCGAGGGCG
>NZ_JALPKN010000637.1 GCF_023630195.1 Actinotalea sp. C106
CCTCCGACTTTCGGCGAGCACGAGGTCCGCGGCATCCGGCGCGGCGGGCCGCCCGTGCCCGGGGGCCCCTTCGACCTCGCGCGCGACCAGGGACCGGGCGGTCTCGGTCAGCTGTCGACCGTCCTGCCGGAGCAGGGTGGCCTCGACCTGCCCGTCAGGGTCGGTGCGCAGGGACAGGACCCGCGCGGAGAGGTCGGAGGACTGAGCCTCGCGCCCGACGGCAGGAACCACGGGCCGTTCGAGCACCTCGAGGGCCAGGGCCTCCTCGGCGGCGCGGTGGCTGCCGGAGTCCCGGGTGGCCCAGGTCCAGCTGCCCAGCACGAGGGCGGGGCCCGCGACCGCCGCGAGGGTCACCACGCCCGCCGTCACCTGGCGCCAGCCGAACGAGTGGCGCGCCATCGCCTGCCGCAAGCCGTCAGCCCCGAGGACGGCAGCCGTCAGCAGCCCGAGCAGAGCCAGGCTCAGTCCCGACCCTGGCCAGGCCGTGGCCAGGACCGTGCCGAGATCCTGGCCCGCCGCGAGCCCCGTCTCGACCCGGCCTGCGACGCCGGCCGCGAGCAGGCCGGT
>NZ_JALPKN010000638.1 GCF_023630195.1 Actinotalea sp. C106
GAGCAGGCGCCGGTCCAGGAGCAGCCCGTTGCCGGGCCGGCCGCCATCCCGGTGTGGTCCGCCCTGCCGGCCCCCACGGGTGCGCCGGTCGCGGGTCCCCCCGCCCCCTTCGCCGAAGTGGTCGACGGCCCGAGCCGCCGGGACATCCGCGGCCCCAAGAAGCGTCGTGGCCTGTTCGGTCGGCGCCGCCGCGAGGACCAGGCCGAGCGGGGCGTCCCGGAGACGTCCAGCGGTGCTGCCTCCAACGGTGCTGCCTCCAACGGTGCTGCCTCGAACAGTGCCTCCTCGGACGCTGCCGCCTCGGACGGTGCTGTCTCGAACGGTGCCTCGTCCAGCGGTGCCTCGTCCAGCGGTGCCCCGTCCTACGGAGCCCCGGCCGCATCCCCTGCGCCGGTCCCCGTGGCCTTCGCCCCGTCGCAGGCCTTCGAGCCGGCGTCCGCGCCGTCGGTCGCCCCCGTGCGCCAGTCGGCGTGGGGAGGCTCCGAGGCCGGGGCCCACGCCCAGCAGCCCTCGGGCCAGCCGGTCGCCTTCAGCCCCGGTGAGGGCGCCCGCCCGACCGTGC
>NZ_JALPKN010000639.1 GCF_023630195.1 Actinotalea sp. C106
ACCACGACGGCGGTCGCCAGGGTAAGCGCGGCGCCACGGGGACGTCGGGCCAGGCCGCGCGGGGCGGCCGGGCGCAGCACGGTGCTCAGGGTGGTCGAACGGCCCACTGGGGTACTCCTCCTCGTGCCGACGGGGGTCGGCTGCGGCGACCGACCGGGGTCGGTGGACGGCACCGACCCGCGGATCGGCAGGATCACTGTACGGCGCGCCTAGGCTGGGGCGGTGCACCGACCGCTCCTCCCGATGCCGGTGGGCCCGATCGACGACGCCCTCGTCTCCCGGCTCCTCGGGCACGTGCACCACGCGCTGGTGGGCTCGGGGCCCGCGATCGAGCTGGTCGGCCAGCCGTCGGCGACCTCACCGGCCCCCGGCTCGCACCCCGGCGACGCCCCGGCCGTGGTGCCCGAGGAGGTGGCCCTCGTGGTCCGCACCTCGGGCTCGACGGGAACCCCGCGCGGGGTGATGCTCGACGCCGCGGCGCTGCGGGCCTCCGCCGAGGCCACGCACACCCGCCTCGGCGGGACCGGACGCTGGGTCCTGGCCCTGCCACCGGCCCACGTCG
>NZ_JALPKN010000063.1 GCF_023630195.1 Actinotalea sp. C106
CCGAGGCGGCCCTGGCGCGACCGGTGCGCCGGGTCGGGATCGTCGGGGCCGGGCTCATGGCCGGGCAGCTCGCGGTGCTCATCGCCCGGCGGCTCAAGGTCCCCGTCGCGATGCGTGAGGTCGACGAGGACCGGGTCGCCGCGGGCCTGGCCGGGGTGCGCCGCCTCGTCGAGGGCATGGCCGCGAAGGGTCGGGTGAGCGAGGACGAGGCCCACCGGCTGCTCTCCTCGATCACCATCAGCACGGACCTGGGCACCCTCGCGGGGGCCGACCTGGTGATCGAGGCCGTGACCGAGGTGATGTCGGTCAAGCAGACCGTCCTGGCCCAGCTCGAGGGCGTGGTCCACGCCGAGGCCGTGCTGGCGACCAACACCTCGGCCCTGTCGGTGACCGAGATGTCGGCGCAGCTCGAGCACCCCGAGCGCGTCGTCGGGCTGCACTTCTTCAACCCCGTCGCGCAGATGCCGTTGATCGAGGTGGTCCGGACCGAGCAGTCCTCCGACGCCGCGGTGGCCACGGCCTTCGCCGTGGCCAAGGACCTGCGCAAGACCGCGGTGGGGGTCGCCGACCGGCCGGGGTTCGTGGTCAACCGGCTGCTGCTGCGGATGCTCGCCGACGTGGCCGCGACCGTCGAGTCCGGGACGCCGGTCGTCGTGGCCGACCGCGCCCTGCGGCCCCTCGGGCTGCCGATGGGCCCCTTCGCCCTCATCCAGCTCGTCGGGCTGCCGGTCGCGCTGCACGTGCTGGGCTCCCTGCACGCCGAGCTGGGCCCGCGGTACCCGCTCTCCCCCGGTCTGGAGCGCCTGGCCGCCGAGGGGCGCAGGGTGGTCCCCGAACCCGACGGCGCCGGGGCCGAGACCGACGTCGACCCGGGCATCCAGGAGGTCTTCGGCGAGCCCGGCGGGCCCGGTGCCCTCGACGAGGCCGGGGTGCTCGACGCTGTCCGGCGGGGCCTGGCGCAGGAGATCGGGCTCATGCTCGAGGAGAAGGTCGTGGCCGGGCCCGAGCAGATCGACCTGTGCATGGTGCTGGGAGCGGGCTGGCCGTTCCACCTGGGCGGGATCATCCCCTACCTGGACCGCACCGGGGTGAGCGAGGCGGTCATCGGTCGCCGCCTGCTCGCGCGCGGGACCGCCGACGTCCCGGAGCGCGTCGGCTCCTGAGCCGGGCGCGGCGTCCTGCTCGCCTCAGTGGACGGTGAGCCCCCGGCTGCGGAACTGCTCGCGCACGCGCTCGACGAGCTCGGGGGTCGGGGCCGGGGTGTCCTCGAGCTCGTAGCGCAGGCCCAGGCTCGCCCACTTGTCCTGACCCATCTGGTGGAAGGGCAGCACCTCGACGCGGGAGACGGTGCTCAGGCTCGCGACGTAGTCGGCGACCGCGTCGACGTTCTCGGGGGCGTCGGTGAGGCCCGGCACCAGGACGAAGCGCACCCAGATCTCGGTCCCGCGGGCCGCGAGGCGCCGGCCGAACTCGAGGGTCGGCTCGAGCTCGCGCCCGGTCACCCGGCGGTAGGTCTCGGGGATCCCGGACTTGACGTCCAGCAGGACGAGGTCGATGTCGTCGAGCATCGCGTCGGTGCAGTGCGCACCCAGGTAGCCCGAGGTGTCCACGGCGGTGTGGATGCCCATCTCCTTGGCCCCGCGCAGGATCCGCCCCACGAAGGCCGGCTGCATGAGGGGCTCTCCCCCGGAGATCGTGATGCCACCTCCCGTGACCTGGAAGATCGAGCGGTACCGGGCGATGCGGGTGAGCAGCTCCTCGGCGGTCACCGGCTCGCCCCGGCGCATCTCCATCGTGTCGGGGTTGTGGCAGTACAGGCACTGCAGGGGGCACCCGGACAGGAAGGTCGTGAGCCGTGTCCCCGGACCGTCCACGGCCGTGACGAGCTCCCACGAGTGCAAGGACCCGAGCTCGCCGGCCCGCATCTGGGCGAAACGCTCGCTCCGGTCGGCCTCGCTGAGCTCGAGCCCCGAGGTGCCCGAGGACGACCGGCCGTACGCGCCGCCGACCACCGGGACGCCGAGCTCCACGATGGGGGCGCCGTCCGGGCCCGCCGGCACGGCGTGGTCTGCCGCCCGCGTCGAGCCGTCGCCCTGCGCCGGCCGGTGGGCCTCTGTGCTGGCTGCTGTGCTCATGACCCCAGTGTGCCTCGCTGACCGGCGCAAGTCGTAGGACGAATGTCCGCTCTCCGCCGGGTGGCCGCCGTCGCCCTGCCCGCTGGCGCGGGACGCACGAGGGCGCGGCCCCAGGCTGACCTGGGACCGCGCCCTCGTGCGGTGCGGGTGCCGGAGCCCGCGTGGTCGGGTCAGAGCCCGCCGTGGAAGGTCCGCGACAGCACGTCCAGCTGCTGCTCACGGGTCAGCCGGACGAAGTTCACCGCGTACCCCGACACGCGGATCGTCAGCTGGGGGTAGTTCTCGGGGTGCTCCATGGCGTCCTCGAGGGTCTCGCGGTTGAGCACGTTGATGTTCACGTGGAACCCGTGCGACACGTTGTACCCGTCGAGCAGCCCCACCAGGTTGGTGATCTGCTCGGGCCGGTCCCGACCAAGGCCCGAGGGCACGACCGTCGAGGTCAGCGAGATGCCGTCCATCGAGTCCTCGTACGGGAGCTTGGCCACGCTGAGCGCGCTCGCGAGCATGCCGTGCGTGTCCCGCCCGTTCATCGGGTTCGCTCCGGGGGCGAAGGGCTCGCCGGTGCGACGTCCGTCGGGGGTGTTGCCGGTGTGCTTGCCGTAGACCACGTTCGAGGTGATCGTGAGCACCGACTGGGTGTGCAGCGCGTTCCGGTAGGTGGGCTGCTGACGGATCTTGTCCATGAAGCTCCGGACGAGCTCGACCGCGATCGCGTCGACCCGGTCGTCGTCGTTGCCGAAGGTCGGGTACTCACCCTCGACCGTGTAGTCCACGACCAGCCCGGTCTCGTCGCGCACCGGCCGCACCGTCGCGTACTTGATCGCCGAGAGCGAGTCGGCCGCGACCGAGAGCCCTGCGATGCCGCAGGCCAGCGTGCGCAGGACGGCGCGGTCGTGCAGCGCCATCTCGAGACGCTCGTAGGCGTACTTGTCGTGCGACCAGTGGATGCAGTTGAGCGCGTCGACGTAGGTCTGCGCGAGCCACTCGAGCAGGGTGTCGTAGGCCGCGGAGACCTCGTCGTAGTCGAGCACCTCGCCCTGCAGCGGCATGGTCACCGGGCCGATCTGCTTGCCCGAGACCTCGTCCCGACCGCCGTTGATGGAGTAGAGCAGCGCCTTGGCGAGGTTGACCCGGGCGCCGAAGAACTGCATCTGCTTGCCGACCCGCATCGCCGAGACGCAGCAGGCGATCGCCGCGTCGTCGCCCCAGGCCGGGCGGATGAGCTCGTCGGACTCGTACTGGATGGCCGAGGTGTCGATCGACACCTGGGCGCAGAACCGCTTGAAGCCGTCCGGCAGCTTGTGGCTCCACAGCACCGTGAGGTTCGGCTCGGGGGCCGGGCCCAGGTTGTAGAGGGTCTGCAGGTAGCGGAAGGAGGTCCGGGTGACGAGAGGACGCCCGTCCTCGCCGACGCCTCCGAGGGACTCGGTCACCCACGTCGGGTCGCCCGAGAAGAGCGCGTCGTACTCGGGGGTGCGCAGGAACCGCACGATGCGCAGCTTGATGACGAAGTCGTCGATCAGCTCCTGGGCCCGCTCCTCGGTCAGCACGCCCGCCGCGATGTCGCGCTCGAGGTACACGTCGAGGAAGGTCGAGGTCCGGCCGAGGGACATGGCCGCGCCGTTCTGCTCCTTGACCGCACCGAGGTAGGCGAAGTAGAGCCACTGCACGGCCTCGCGGGCATCGGCCGCGGGCAGCGAGATGTCGAAGCCGTAGGAGGCGGCCATGCGCTTGAGCTCGCCCAGGGCGCGGATCTGCTCGGCGATCTCCTCACGCTCGCGGATCACGTCCTCGGTCGAGCGCTCCATGTCGAGCTCGGCACGCTCGAGCTTCTTGGCCTCGACGAGGGCGTCGACGCCGTAGAGGGCCACGCGGCGGTAGTCGCCGATGATCCGGCCGCGGCCGTAGGCGTCCGGGAGCCCGGTGATGAGGTGGGAGCTGCGCGCTGCCCGGACGTCGGGCGGGTAGACGTCGAAGACGCCGGCGTTGTGGGTCTTGCGGTACTCGGTGAAGATCCGCTTGACCTGCTCGTCAGCCTCGTAGCCGTACGTGGTCAGGGCGTTCTCGACCATGCGCCAGCCGCCGTAGGGCATGATCGCGCGCTTGAGGGGGGCGTCGGTCTGGAGCCCCACGATGAGCTCGTTGTCCTTGTCGATGTACCCGGGGGCGTGGGCCGTGATCGACGACGGGGTGTTCGCGTCGACGTCGTAGATGCCCTTGGCCCGCTCCTCGGGGAACATGTCGGCCAGCTGCTGCCAGATCGCCGTGGTGCGGGCGGTGGCCCCGGCGAGGAACTCGGCGTCGCCGGCGTAGGGGGTGTAGTTGCGCTGGATGAAGTCGCGCACGTCGACGTGGTCCTGCCACGGGCCACTGACGAACCCGCGCCAGGCGGGGGTCGGGCCGTGCGGCGTGACCGTGGTGCCTGCTTCTGTCGTGATGGCCATGGAACTGCGCTCCTCGTGGTCGGGCTCCGGTGTCCTCGACGCTACGCGCGTAGTCATGGGACGACCTGGGACCTTCGGCTCGACCTCACCGTACCGAGGGTGAGCCCGGTCACACCGGCGTTTCGAGGAGCGGAGTTCAGACTGCGGGTCCGCGCACGAGCGCCAGCACCTCGAGCGCGACGTCCTCGGCGCGCAGGCGCAGGGTCTCGAGGAGCTGGGCCCGGGTCGCGTGGTCGAGGAAGGTCAGCGGGATCCCCACGGCCTGGACCGGCACGCCCACCCCCGCCTCGGCGCACCGCTGGCCCAGCACGGCGCCGACCCCGCCCTCGACGAGCCCGTCCTCGACGACCACGACGTGGTCGTGCTCCCCCGCGAGCTTGACGAGCGCGGCAGGGGTCGGCAGAACCCACCGGGGATCCACCACGGTCGCCGGGAGACCCTCGGCGCCGAGCATCCGACCGACCTCGACGGCGAGGTGCGCCATCGGTCCGATCCCCACGACCAGGACCGAGGGCCCGTCCCCGGTGTGCCGGGCGAGGACGTCGACGCCGTCGACCGAGTCCACGGCCTCGAGGGCGTCGGGCAGCGGCCCCTTGGGGTAACGGACGACCGTCGGAGCGTCGTCGACGTCGACAGCCTCCCTGAGGGCGCTGCGCAGGGTCCGCTCGTCCCGCGGGGCGGCGAGGTGGAGGCCCGGGACGATGCGCATCAGCGACATGTCCCACATCCCGTTGTGGCTGGCGCCGTCGTCCCCGGTGAGCCCCGCGCGGTCGAGCACGAAGGTGACCCCCGCGCGGTGCAGCGCGACGTCGAGGAGCACCTGGTCGAAGGCACGGTTGAGGAAGGTCGCGTACACCGCGACCACGGGGTGCAGACCGGCGAAGGCCATCCCGGCCGCCGAGGTCACGGCGTGCTGCTCGGCGATCCCGACGTCGAAGGCGCGGGCCGGGAACTCGGCGGCGAAGGGGGCGAGCCCGACGGGCTGCAGCATCGCCGCGGTGATCCCGACCACGTCGGGGCGCCGTCGTCCGATCTGGACCATCTCGTCGGCGAAGACCGAGGTCCAGCCGAAGCGCGAGGGGGCCACCGGCAGCCCCGTCTCGGGGTGGATCTTGCCGACGGCGTGGAAGCGGTCGGCCACGTCCTGCTCGGCCGGCACGTAGCCCCGGCCCTTCTCGGTGATGACGTGCACGATCACGGGCCCGCCGAAGGCCTTGGCCCGACGCAGGGACTGCTCGACCGCCGTGACGTCGTGGCCGTCGACCGGGCCGACGTACTTGATGCCCAGGTCCTCGAAGAGCCCCTGCGGCGCCACGACGTCCTTGATGCCCTTCTTGAGGCCGTGCAGCGCCTCGTAGGCCAGGCGCCCGGGCGGCCCCGAGCGGCGCAGGGTCCGCTTGCCCCACGCGAGGAAGTTCTCGTAGCCGCGCGTGGTGCGCAGGGTGTCGAGGTGGTGGGCGAGCCCTCCGATGGTCGGGTCGTAGGACCGGCCGTTGTCGTTGACGACGATCACCAGCCGCCGGTCCTGCCCGGCGGCGATGTTGTTGAGCGCCTCCCAGGCCATGCCCCCGGTGAGGGCGCCGTCGCCGATCACCGCGACCACGTGCCGGTCGGCGTGCCCGCGCAGCTCGTTCGCCTTGGCGATCCCGTCGGCCCAGGACAACGCCGTCGAGGCGTGGGAGTTCTCCACGACGTCGTGCGCGGACTCCTCCCGACTCGGGTACCCCGAGAGCCCCCCTCGCTGTCGCAGGCCCGAGAAGTCGGTCCTGCCCGTCAGCATCTTGTGCACGTAGGTCTGGTGCCCGGTGTCGAAGATCATGGTGTCCCGGGGGGACTCGAAGGCCCGGTGCATCGCGAGGGTGAGCTCGACGACGCCGAGGTTCGGACCGAGGTGCCCCCCGGTGCGGGAGACCGAGGCGACCAGGAAGTCGCGGATCTCCTGCGCCAGCCCCTCGAGCTGGGCCGGACGCAGCGCCCGGACGTCGGCGGGCGAGCTGATCCGCGGGAGGATGGCCATCAGAGCATGGTACGTCCTGGGCGGGCTCGCGGCCGTGCGGCGCAGGCGGTGGCGCTCCGGAGGTCCCGGTCGGCAGCCGTAGGCTGGGATCATGCGCTTCCTGCCCGGCCACGAGCCCTCGACCGACCTCACCTACGGCGACGTCTTCCTCGTCCCGTCCCGCTCGGAGATCACCTCGAGGTTCGACGTCGACCTCGCCAGCGTGGACGGCACGGGCACGACGATCCCGCTGGTCGTGGCGAACATGACAGCGGTCGCCGGACGGCGGATGGCCGAGACCCTCGCCCGTCGCGGAGGGCTGACGGTCCTGCCGCAGGACATCCCGACCGACGTCGTCGCCGACGTCGTGGCCTCGGTCAAGGCCCGGCACACGGTGGTCGAGAGCGCCGTCGTCGTCGCTCCCACGGACACCGTCCACACCGCGCTGACCCTCATCGGCAAGCGGGCCCACGGAGCCGCGGTGGTGGTTCTCGAGGGCCGCCCGGTCGGCGTGGTCTCGGACGCCGACTGCCAGGGGGTCGACCGCTTCACGCAGGTCTCCGAGGTCATGACGCCCGACCCGACGGTGGTCGAGGCCGGCCTGCTCACCGGCCCCGCCGGCCTCGAGGCCGCGTTCGAGAAGCTCCACGCCTCGCGTCGGCGCTTCTCCCCCGTGGTCCAGGACGGCACCCTGGTCGGTGCCCTGACCCGGACCGGGGCCCTGCGCAGCTCCATCTACTCCCCCGCCCTCGACGCGCAGGGGCGGCTGCGCGTCGCCGCCGCGGTGGGCATCAACGGCGACGTCCGGGCCAAGGCCGCGGCGCTCCTCGAGGCAGGGGTCGACACCCTCGTCGTGGACACCGCGCACGGTCACCAGCGCAAGATGCTCGAGGCCCTCGCCGCGGTGCGCAGCCTCGACCCCACGGTGCCCGTCGTCGCCGGGAACGTCGTGACCGCGGAGGGCACCCGTGACCTCGTCGAGGCCGGGGCGAGCATCGTCAAGGTCGGCGTGGGCCCCGGGGCCATGTGCACCACCCGCATGCAGACCGCCGTCGGGCGCCCGCAGTTCTCGGCGGTGCTCGAGTGCGCCGCCGAGGCCCGCCGCCTGGGTGCGCACGTGTGGGCCGACGGCGGGGTCCGGCACCCGCGCGACGTCGCCCTGGCCCTCGCCGCCGGGGCCTCGCAGGTCATGATCGGCTCCTGGTTCGCCGGCACCCACGAGAGCCCGGGGGACCTGCACGACGACGGCACGGGCCGCCTCTACAAGGAGAGCTTCGGCATGGCCTCGGCGCGGGCCGTCGCCGCCCGCACCGCGGCAGGCTCGGCCTTCGACCGCGCCCGCAAGGCCCTGTACGAGGAGGGCATCTCCTCCTCGCGCATGTACCTGGACCCCCACCGTCCGGGGGTCGAGGACCTCGTCGACCAGATCACCTCGGGCCTGCGCAGCGCGTGCACCTACGCGGGGGCCTCCAGCCTGGACGAGTTCGCCGAGCGCGCCGTCGTCGGGGTGCAGTCCGCCGCCGGCTTCGACGAGGGGCGGCCCCTCCCGACCGGGTGGTGACCCCGTGAGCGGGGGCCCGCCCACGGGTGGCGAGGAGGCCCCGGGCCGGACGGCCAGGGGCCAGCTCGAGGAGCTGGTGGCCCGCGGGGTCGACTGGGGACCGTGGGCCCGGCAGGCCCTCAAGACCCAGCAGGACGCCCGACCCGCCGCGGTGCTCATCCTCCTGGGCGCCCTCGACGACCGACCCGCCCATCATCCGAGCCCGGTCGTCCCGCAGGACCTCGACGTGCTGCTCCTGGGGCGCTCCCCGGCCCTCACCCACCACCCGGGGCAGGTCTCCTTCCCCGGCGGCCGCCTCGACCCAGGGGACGACGGACCCGTGGCCGCCGCCCTCCGCGAGGCGGTCGAGGAGACCGGCCTGGACCGCGCGGGGGTGGAGGTGCTCGGCACGCTCGCGCCGGTACCGGTCCCGGTGAGCAGGCACCTGGTCACCCCGGTCGTGGCCTGGTGGGCGGCCCCCTCCCGGGTGAGGGTCGTCGACCACGCCGAGTCGAGCGTCGTCTTCCGCGCGCCGGTCGCCGACCTCATCGACCCGGGCAGACGACGCTCCGCCACCACCTACCGGGGCCGTCCGGTGGGACGGACACCGGCCTTCCTGGTCGACTCGCACGACGCGGGCCCACCGCACGTGGTCTGGGGCTTCACGGCCCTGCTCCTCGACAGGATCCTCGAGGCCCTCGGGTGGGCCGAGCCCTGGGACCCGTCGCGCACGATCGCGGTGCCGTGAGCCGGTCCCCAGGCCTTGCCGCGACGTGACCAACCGTGACGGGCCGTGACGTGGCCGGAGGCTCCTGAGACCATGGAGCCATGAGCGACACCCCGACAGCTGCAGCCCGGACCAGCGCCGGCCCGACAGACTGGGTCAGCGGCGAACGGGTCTTCGCACCCCCTGCCGGCACCCTCGACCCGGACTGGCTGGTCCCCGCCGTGCTGGAGGCCGTCCCCGAGGCGACGCCCGGGCAGGCGCAGGCCGCCGTGGTCGCGGCGTGGCAGGCCACGCGGACCACCGAGCCCGTGCCCGGGGGGACGCCGCTCGAGCGGGCTGCGGCCGGTGCGGTCGCCGAGGCCGTCAGGACCTTCGGTGCCTGAGGCCCGTCGCCTGCTGGTGCTGCGCCACGTGCCCTGGGAGGGGCCGGGCCTGGTGACGACCGGCCTCCAGGACCTGCCGACCGACGACCGGCTGGTGGTCGACGAGACCGATCCTGACCTGCCACGTGCCGCCGACCTCGCGGGGCTCGTCGTCATGGGTGGACCGATGGGGGCTGACGACCTCGTGGAGCACCCGGGGCTCGTCGCCGAGCGGCGCATCCTCGCCGAGGCGGTCGACGCCGAGGTCCCCGTGATCGGGATCTGCCTGGGCATGCAGCTCCTCGCCTGCGCCCTGGGCGCCCCGCTCCATCGCGGGCACGGCACCGAGATCGGCCTCGGTCCGGTGGACGTGCTCGCCTCCGACCCCGTGCTCGACCCGCTCGGCCCTCGGCCCGAGGTCCTGCACTGGCACTCCGACGCGGTCGACCTGCCCACGGGGGCGGCGCTGCTCGCCTCGAGCCCGTCGACCCCCGTCCAGGCCTTCCGTGCCGGCAGCGCCCTGGGCCTGCAGTTCCACCTCGAGGTCGACCGTCCGCTGCTCGGGGCCTGGCTCGCCGAGCCGGCCATGCAGGCCGACCTGGCCGCCCACGGCATCAGCGGGATGGCCGAGGCCGGGGACAGGGTGCTGCCCTCCCTCACGCCCGCAGCGATCCTCGGCCTCAGCACCTTCGCCGAGGCCGTCCGCTCCCGGGTCTGAACGAGGCGGGCAGGACGACCCCGCTCCTGACGCACCCAGCCCGGGGCGCCTCCGATCGCGGAGGTGCCCCGGGCTGCGTCGCGCTGCTGAGCCTCGGGCTCGCGTGGCTGGGGACTCAGGCCTCGACAAGGGAGCGCAGCACGTACTGCAGGATCCCGCCGTTGCGGTAGTAGTCCGCCTCGCCGGGGGTGTCGATCCGCACGTCGGCGTCGAACTCGACGACGGCCCCGTCCTGCTTGGTCGCCGTCACGGCGACCGTGCGCGGCGTGGTGCCGTCGTTCAGCGCCGTGACCCCCGAGACGTCGAAGGTCTCGGTGCCGTCCAGGCCGAGGGAGTCGGCCGACTCCCCGGCCGGGAACTGCAGGGGCAGGACACCCATCCCGATGAGGTTCGACCGGTGGATGCGCTCGAAGCTCTCGGTGATCACGGCGCGGACCCCGAGCAGCCGGGTGCCCTTGGCCGCCCAGTCGCGCGAGGAGCCCGAGCCGTACTCCTTGCCCCCCAGGATCACCAGGGGGACCTCTGCCTCGGCGTAGGCCTGCGCTGCGTCGTAGATGGCCGACTGCTCACCGGTGAGGTGGTTGATCGTGAAGCCGCCCTCGACTCCCGGCACGAGCTGGTTGCGCAGCCGGATGTTGGCGAAGGTGCCGCGGATCATGACCTCGTGGTTGCCACGGCGCGAGCCGTAGGAGTTGAAGTCGCGCCGCTCGACGCCGTGCTCGGCGAGGTAGGCCCCGGCCGGGCTGTCGGCCTTGATCGCCCCGGCGGGGCTGATGTGGTCGGTCGTGACCGAGTCACCCAGCTTCGCCAGGACCCGGGCCCCGGCGATGTCCGTGACGGCGTCGGGGGTCGCACCCATGCCGTCGAAGTACGGAGGCTTGCGCACGTAGGTCGAGTTGGCGTCCCAGGCGAAGGTGTCGCCCTCGGGGGTGTCCAGCCCGCGCCACCGCTCGTCCCCCGTGAAGACGTCGGCGTAGTCGTCGGTGAACATCTCACGGTCGATCGAGGAGTCGATCGTCGCCTGGACCTCGCTCGCCGCGGGCCAGATGTCGCGCAGGTAGACGTCCTCACCGGCCTCGGTCTGGCCGAGGGGCTCGTTGTCGAAGTCGAAGTCCATCGTCCCGGCCAGCGCGTAGGCGATCACCAGGGGCGGAGAGGCGAGGTAGTTCATCTTGACGTCCGGGTTGATCCGGCCCTCGAAGTTGCGGTTGCCCGAGAGGACCGAGACCACCGAGAGGTCGTGCTCGTTGACCGCGGCGGAGACCTCCTCGGGCAGGGGGCCCGAGTTGCCGATGCAGGTCCCGCAGCCGTAGCCGACGAGGTGGAAGCCGAGCTTCTCGAGGTAGGGCCACAGGCCCGCCTTCTCGTAGTAGTCGGTGACGACCTTCGAGCCGGGGGCCATCGAGGTCTTGACCCACGGCTGGGCGACGAGCCCCTTGGCGACGGCGTTCTTGGCGAGCAGGGCGGCCGCGAGCATGACCGACGGGTTCGAGGTGTTCGTGCACGAGGTGATCGAGGCGATCACCACCGCGCCGTGGTCGAGCTCGGTCTGGGTGCCGTCGGCCAGGGTGACCGGCACGCGCTTGTGCGGACGCGCGCTGCTGTCTCCCGCCCGCGTGTGGGCCGGGGCGTCCGAGCCGTCGACGTGCTCCCCCGCCGCGATCGGGTCCGAGGCCGGGAAGGTCTCCTCGACCGAGGCGTCCAGGCCCTGCAGGTCGCCGTGCTCGTGGTCGACGTAGTCGAGGATCGAGGTCGCGAAGGACTCCTTGGCCTCGGTCAGGGCGATGCGGTCCTGCGGGCGCTTGGGCCCGGCGATCGAGGGCACCACGGTCGACAGGTCGAGCTCGAGGTACTCGGAGAAGACCGGCTCGACGTACTCCGGCGAGGACGGGTCGTGCCACAGGCCCTGCTCCTTGGCGTAGGCCTCCACCAGGGCGAGCTGGTCCTCCGCACGGCCGGTCAGGCGCAGGTACTCCATGGTCACGCCGTCGATCGGGAAGATCGCGCAGGTCGAGCCGAACTCGGGGCTCATGTTGCCGATGGTCGCGCGGTTCGCGAGCGGGACCTGCGCCACGCCCTCGCCGTAGAACTCGACGAACTTGCCGACCACGCCGTGCTCGCGCAGCTGCTCGGTGATGGTCAGCACGACGTCGGTCGCGGTCACGGCTGGCGGGATGGTGCCGGTGAGACGGAAGCCCACCACCCGGGGGATCAGCATGGAGACCGGCTGGCCGAGCATGGCGGCCTCGGCCTCGATGCCGCCGACGCCCCAGCCGAGCACGCCGAGGCCGTTGACCATCGTGGTGTGGGAGTCGGTGCCGACGCAGGTGTCCGGGTAGGCACGCGTCACGCCCCCCACCTCGCGCGTCATGACGGCGCGGGCCAGGTACTCGATGTTGACCTGGTGGACGATGCCGGTGCCGGGCGGGACGACCTTGAAGTCGTCGAAGGCCGTCTGCCCCCACCGCAGGAACTGGTAGCGCTCGTGGTTGCGCTCGTACTCGAGCTCGACGTTGCGCTCGAAGGCGTCGCGGCGGCCCGCGACGTCGATCTGCACCGAGTGGTCGATCACGAGCTCGGCCGGGGCGAGGGGGTTGATCCGGGCCGGGTCCCCGCCGAGCTCGACGACGGCCTCGCGCATCGTGGCGAGGTCGACGATGCACGGCACCCCTGTGAAGTCCTGCATGACGACGCGGGCCGGGGTGAACTGGATCTCCTCGCTCGGGTCGGCAGCCGCGTCCCAGCCGGCGAGGGCGCGGACGTGGTCCGCGGTGATGTTGGCGCCGTCCTCCGTACGCAGGAGGTTCTCGGCGAGGATCTTGAGGCTGTACGGAAGGCGCTCGAGGCCGGGGACCGCGGCCAGCCGGTAGACCTCGTAGGAGGCCCCCTCGACCTCGAGGATTCCCTTCGACCCGAACGTGTCGACGCTGCTCACGGTGGCTCCATTCAGTGGTGTGTCCGAGGGTGATGGCGACGCCCGCAGGGGACGTCCGTGACCCTCTCCGAGACTATCGAGTGGCCATCGCCTCCGACCGCCCCGGGGATATCTTGACGTCAAGATACATCCTACCCGACGTCAACCGAGGACGGCGCCCCCGACCTCCGCGAGGTACGCCGCAGAACCGCCACGCACTCCACGTGGTGGGTCATCGGGAAGAGGTCGAAGGCTCGCAGCCCGGTCAGCCCGTAGCCGAGCTCGGCGAAGTACCCGAGGTCGCGGGCGAGGGCCGCGGGATCGCAGGCCACGTACACGACCTGGTCGGGCGCGAGGGCCGCGACCTGGGCCACGACCCGTCGACCCGCACCGACGCGGGGCGGGTCCAGGACCACGACCTCGGCCCGATCGACGACACCTCCGGCGAGGGCCTCCTCGACCGGGGCGTGGTGCAGCGCGACCTGCGGCTGGTCGTGCAGGTTGCGACGCGCGTCACGCACCGCGCGGGCGTCCCCCTCGACCGCGACGACGCGCCCCCCGCCGCCGACCCGGTGGGCCAGGGGCACCGTCA
>NZ_JALPKN010000640.1 GCF_023630195.1 Actinotalea sp. C106
GCGGGGTCGGACCCGCGGCCCGAGCCGTGGTGGGGCGAGGTGCTGCTGCCCGCGCAGGACGGCGAGCTGCTGCCGGCCCACGGTCTGGTGCTCCCCGGGTCCCCGGCCGCCGAGTGGTTCGACCCCGAGGTCCTGCCCGTGCTCGACGACCACGTCGCGCAGCGCCCCGGCGAGGGCCTGGTGCTCGCGGGGGTCCGCGCTGGGATCACCGTCGAGCGCCTGGACGCGCGCGCGGTCGTCGAGGCCCTCACCGACCTCGACGACCCCGACGACGACGCCACCCTCGTGACCGACGCCCTCGACGGCTGGGGCGCGTACCTCGAGCACCTCGAGGAGGTGCTCGAGGGTGACGACCTCACCGACCGCGGGGACCTGGTCGTCGTCGCCGACCTCGACGCGGTCCGCGAGGAGGCCTGGGGCGAGGTGATGGCCGCCCTGACCCGGGGCGAGGCCCGTCGTGCGGTCGTCGAGCCGTGGGGCCGCGGCGCCGACGGGCGGGCGATCCCCTCCTACACCGCCTGGTGGCTGCAGCACCGGGGCGGCCCCGGTCCGCGA
>NZ_JALPKN010000641.1 GCF_023630195.1 Actinotalea sp. C106
GCCGGCCAGGGCGCCCAGGGCGAAGGGCGCGATCCCGACGGCCGCCGCGGTGCCGATGGAGCCGCGGGCCTGGGCCTGGTCGGGCCGTCCGTCCGAGGCGCGCAGCGTCAGGGCGGCGCTCAACGGGTAGTGGGCGCCGTACCCGAGGCCGGCGAGCACCAGCCCCGCGATGGCCACCGGGGTGCTGGTCGCGAGCCAGAACGCTGCCCACCCCACCCCGGCCAGGGCGTAGGCCAGCAGCAGGATCTTCTCCGGGGCCTTGCGCATCGACAGGGGCCCGACGACGAAGCGTGACACCGCCATCCCGACCACGAGGGCCGAGACCGAGGCCGTGGCCACCGACGGGGAAGCACCGGTGCGCTGGGTGAGCAGGTCCGAGGCCCAGAAGGTGGTCGAGAACTCGATCGCCACGCCGCAGAGCATCGCGGCCCAGAAGAACCAGAAGGCCCCCGAGAACGCCCGGCCGGCCCGCCGTTCGGCACGCGCGGCCGGGCCCGTGGGGGCTGCTGCCGCGCGGTCCGTGGCGGGGGCCCGGGTCACG
>NZ_JALPKN010000642.1 GCF_023630195.1 Actinotalea sp. C106
GGCGGCCCCCGCGCGGCGCAGCAGCTCTTCGGCCGAGCGCTGCGCGTCCTGCGCGAGGGGCACCCCGCTGCTCGCCGTCGTGACGACCTCGACCCCCGCGACGCGGTACGGCATCGCGACCGCCCCGAGCAGGGCGTCGGGCAGGGCCGCGTCGTCGGACCCGTCGACGGCGGTCTGTGCGACCGCGAACTCGTCGGCCGAGGTGCGAGCCACGACCGCGCCGTGACCGACGGCGGCCTGCAGACGCGAGGCGATGACCTTGAGCAGCTCGTCCCCGGCGGCGTGCCCGAGGCTGTCGTTGACCGCACGGAAGTGGTCGAGGTTGATCACCGCGGCGGCCGTCGGGCCCTCGGCCAGCAGCCGCGAGACCTGCGCGAGGAGCCCGGCGCGGTTGAGCAGGCCGGTCAGGGCGTCGTGGTGGGCCTGGTGGTCGCGGTCGGCCTCGGCCCCGGCCCGCCGGGGCTCGGAGCTCTCGGCCTGCCGCACCGGGTCCATGGGCCGCTGGTCGGCCTGGTTCCGGTCCCCCAAGGTGGATCGT
>NZ_JALPKN010000643.1 GCF_023630195.1 Actinotalea sp. C106
CCGAGGCGGGGGCCGTCGCGACGGACCCCATGGTCGCGACCAAGGGCCGGGCGAGCTACCTCGGTGAGCGCAGCTCCGGGCACCGTGACCCGGGAGCAGCGTCCTCGGCCCTGCTGCTGCGGGCCGCCCACGAGGCCGCGGTGGCCGGGGACCGCGCATGAGGACGGCGCTCGTCCTGGTCTCGCACTCGCAGGCTGCCGCGCAGGGGGTCGCCGAGATCGCGCAGCAGATGGCCCCCGACGTGACCGTCCTGCCGGCCGGGGGCTTCGACGGCGGCATCGGGACGAGCCCGGACCGGGTGCTCGAGGCGGTCGAGTCCGCGACGGCCGGCGGATCCGGCGTGGTGCTGCTCACCGACCTCGGCTCGGCCGTGCTCACGGCGGAGATGGTGCTCGAGATGCTTGACGAGGACGTCGCCGCCCGGGTCCGGGTGCCCTCGGCCCCCTTCGTCGAGGGGGCCGTCGCGGCGGCCGTCGAGGCCCAGCAGGGTGGGGACCTCGACCGCGTCGAGCGGGCAGCCGTCGACGCGGGGAGGCT
>NZ_JALPKN010000644.1 GCF_023630195.1 Actinotalea sp. C106
ATCCGACTTGAGCGCCGCGTCGCCGACCTGCAGCGGGCGGTCGCGGATCGTCGCGAGGGGCTCGCGCGTCTCGCAGGTCAGGTCGCTGCCCGGCGCAGCAGGCTCGAGGCCACCGAGTCCGAGATCGGCCGGCTCCGGGAGAACCTCGCCGAGGCCGAGCGCCGCGGGCACGAGGCCAACGTCGAGTTCGCCGCCCTCGAGGCCCAGGTCGCCGGGGCCGAGGAGGGCGAGGAGGGGCTCGACGCCGAGCACGAGCGTGCGGTCGAGGCCCTCGAGGAGTCCCGGGCGCGCCTGGTCGTGCTGCGCGAGGCCGCTCAGGTCGCCGACCGGGACCGCGCCACCTGGAGCGCCAAGGTCGAGGCCCTCGAGATGAGCCTGGTCCGCAAGGACGGCGCGGGAGCCCTGCTCGCTGCGGAGGACCTCGCCGGGGTGCTCGGCTCGCTCGCCGCCCTCGTCGGGGTCGAGCCCGGGCACGAGGAGGCTGTCGCCGCGGCCCTCGGCGTCGCGGCCGAGGCCGTCGCCGTCGAGTCGGTG
>NZ_JALPKN010000645.1 GCF_023630195.1 Actinotalea sp. C106
GCCGCGAGCGCCGCGTCCTTCTTCGGGCGGTCGTCCGATGGGCCGGCCGAGGAGCCCCGTGCCACGCGCGGCGCCCACGCGGCCCCCGCCGAGTCCGCCGAGCCGGCCCCGGTCGAGGAGCCGACGATGGTCATCCCGGCCCTGGTCGAGGACGACGCACCCGTGCACTACGGGTACGCCCCTGGGCCCTACGGCGAGCAGGAGCAGGCCGAGGTCTACGCCGAGCAGGAGCCGGCCGCACCTCACGTCGAGCACGAGGTCGAGCAGGCTGCACCGTACGCCGCGGACGAGCAGCAGCTCGAGGTGGCCGAGGAGCCTGCGCCGGTCGGGGCCTACGCCCCGGTGCACGCCGACCCGACGAGCGCCCGAGGCCACGACCAGCAGGCCTACCAGCCGCAGCGGTACGACGGCGGGGTCGACACGTGGACCGGCCCGCAGACCCAGGTCGCCCAGCAGTCCCCGGCCTGGCAGCCGCAGCCCGCCTGGGAGCCCACCGAGGCCCCCGCGCCCGCTGCAGCCCAGGAGCAGCCGT
>NZ_JALPKN010000646.1 GCF_023630195.1 Actinotalea sp. C106
GGCCGCCGTGGCGGCGGCCGTGGTGCTCGCGCTGGTGACGGGTCTCGTCGTGGTGCGTTCCCTGACGCGGGTGCCGGGACCCTCGGTCGAGCTGGGCGAAGACCCCTCGAGCTCATGGGTCCACGAGCACGAGGGCCCCGGTCCGGACCAGGCGGGCGACCTGCCGGAGGGGGCGACGACCGCGCCGGAGGAGGGTCGGGCCTCTGCGACGACGGACGGGGATCCCGTGGTGGAGCGCGGGTCGGGGACGCAGGAGGACGACGGCCGTGCAGTGGTGGTGGTCCACGTCGCGGGGCAGGTCGCTGCACCCGGGATCGTCGAGCTCACCGACGGGTCCCGGGTGGCCGAGGCGATCACGGCCGCAGGCGGCGCCACTCCGGCTGCCGAGCTGTCGGCCGTCAACCTCGCTCGGGTGCTGCTCGACGGTGAGCAGGTGTACGTCCCCGACGCAGCAGAGGCCGCGGCCCTGCCTGCCCCCGCGGGGCCCGAGGCGGGCTCGGGGTCGGCCGCGGCCGCGGATCCGGCTGGT
>NZ_JALPKN010000647.1 GCF_023630195.1 Actinotalea sp. C106
GGTGACGGGGGTCGCGCAGCCGGCGAGCAGGGAGGCCGCGACGGCTGTCCCCGCGAGGCCGGCCGTCCTGCGGGACCTGCGCCGCCCGCGGGCCGCGGACGACGACGGGTAGGCAGGGGCGCGAGGTGAGGAGGGTCGGACGGGCACGGGATCACCGTATCCGCCGTCCTGGGTAGCGTGAGACCCGTGGACCACGTCGAGACCGTCGCCGACCTCGGCGAGGACGCACTCCTCGCTCGGATCTTCCCCTTGCTGCCGAGCTCCGCGTCGACCCTGCTGGGGCCGGGTGACGACGCCGCGGTGCTCGCGGCCCCCGACGGTCGCGTCGTCGTCTCGACCGACGTGCTGGTCGAGGGTCGTCACTTCCGCCGCGCGTGGTCCTCGGGGTACGACGTCGGCTGGCGGGCCGCGGTCCAGAACCTCGCGGACGTCGCGGCGATGGGCGCCCGGCCCACGGGACTGGTGGTCGCCCTCGTCGCGCCGGGTGACCTGCCCGTCGAGTGGGCCCTGGGCCTGGCCCGAGGGCT
>NZ_JALPKN010000648.1 GCF_023630195.1 Actinotalea sp. C106
GGGGCGGGCCGGCAGGCAAGTCCCGGCTCGGCGCCGCCCTGGGGCCCGAGCACCGCGGACGGCTCGTCGCCCACCTGGCCCGCCACGTGGTCGACACCCTCGGCGCCACCCCCGGGGTCAGCCGGGTCGTGATCGTCACCCCCGACCCGGTGGCGGCAGCCCGCGACCTCGACGGGGCCGCGACCGCCGTCGAGCTGATCACGCAGCCGGCCACGGTGCACGGGCTCAACCCCGCCCTCGACCACGCGAGGAGCACGCTCCCCGGGACCGCGCGGCTCCTGGTCGTCCACGCCGACCTGCCGGGCCTGACCGTGGCAGACGTCCGAGCCCTGCTGGGCCTCACCTCCCCCGTGGTCGTGGCCACCGACCGGGCCGGGCTGGGCACCAACGCCCTGCTCCTGGCGCAGGCCGGCCGCATGCTCGAGCTGGGCTTCGGGACCGACAGCCGACGGCGCCACGAGGCTGCGGCGGCGCGCCTCGGCCTCGACGCCGGCGTGGTGCACCGCCCCGGCACCGGGACCGACC
>NZ_JALPKN010000649.1 GCF_023630195.1 Actinotalea sp. C106
GCCCTCGGGGCCGCGGGGGTCCGGGAGGCGGGGGCCCTGGGCCTCCTCCTCGTGCTCGAGGCCCTCGCGGACGCCTTGCCCCCCGAGCCCGGGTCTCGGGGGGGCACCCCGGTGCGTCGGGCCGGCCGCGTCACGGTGGACCCCTGGGACGAGCCACTCACCCCGTCCGGGTCTGGCGGGGAGCCGGCGCCGGACGGGGAGTTCGAGGTCATGTACCTGGCGGAGCGCGCCGGGGCGGTCCCGGCTGCCCACCCGGATGCGCCTGCTGATGCGCTCCGCGCGGGCCTCGGTGCCCTGGGCCGCTCCGTGGTCGTGGTCGGGGACCAGGCTCTCTGGCAGGTGCACGTGCACACCGACCGTCCGCTCGAGGCCGTCGGTCTCGCGCGCCGCCTCGGTCTGGTGGCGCACCAGGTCATGGTGCGCCACCTCGCACGGCAGTCGGGGGTGCACGGCGACCGGGCGCCCGCACTGGGCCTCGTCGCGGTGACCGGCGCCCCCGGGCTCGTCCCCGACCTCGCCCGGGC
>NZ_JALPKN010000064.1 GCF_023630195.1 Actinotalea sp. C106
CGGTCCCCGAGGACTGGAGCACCTGCCGCGCGTAGTCGAGCTCCTCCTGGCGGCGACGGGCGACGGCATCCGCCCGGGCCCGCTCGGCCTGGTCGTCCTCGCCCAGCAGCTCGGCCGCCTCGTCCAGGAGAGGGACGTCGGCGACCGTCCAGCCGTGGTCGGCGGGGCGCAGCAGGAGCTCGCGCTCGCCCCGGGTCAGCTCGGGGGCGGCGGCCTCGAGCCGCGCCGGCTTGGCGAGGAGGTCGGAGATGAGGCCTTGAGGGGTCAGCGGCATCCAGGCCAGGTTGAGGGCGATCCGCACCTCGCGCGTGGTCCGCAGCTCCTCGAGGATCTCGGCACGGTCCTCGGGGGGCACCGGCGACCCCAGCTGCTCCACGTACTGCGCAGCGAGGCGGCCGAGCATCTCGCGGACGAAGACGACCCGGGCGAGGTTGTGCGGCTTGTTCGAGCGCCGGGCCTTGGCGATCGCCTCGCGCACGTCCCGCGGGCGGACGGTGACCTGTCGACCCTCGACGCGCACGGTCGTGGGTCCCGCGGGCACGCGCTGGCGCTGGCGCACCGCGCGCTCGACCACGCGGCCCATGCCGAGGCGGCCCTTGATCTCGGCGACCGCGTCGGGCTCGAGGGCACGCACCTCGACGCCGGGCACGAGGTCGGCGATCGTCGACGTCACGACCCCCGTCTCGCCCAGCGAGGGGAGCACCTGGTCGATGTAGCGCAGGAAGACGCGGCTGGGCCCCAGGAGCAGCACCCCGGAGCGCTCGAGGGTGCGACGGTGGGCGTACAGGAGGTAGGCGGCCCGGTGCAGCGCGACGGCGGTCTTGCCCGTGCCCGGCCCCCCCTGGACCACGAGGGCCCCGGCGAGGTCGGAGCGGATCACCGCGTCCTGCTCGGCCTGGATGGTCGCGACGATGTCACCCATCCGGCCGGTGCGACCGGCGGCGAGGGCGGCGAGCAGCGCACCCTCGCCCGAGAGGTTCGCCAGCGCGCCGTCCTCGGCCTCGGCGAGGGCGTCGAGGTCCAGGACCTCGTCCTCGAGCCCGGTCACCGTCCGGCCCCGGGTCACCAGGTGGCGGCGCCGCACGACGTCGTCGGGCCGTGCGGCCGTGGCACGGTAGAAGGCCTGGGCGGCGGGGGCGCGCCAGTCGGTGAGCAGCGAGGAGTGCTCGGCGTCGGTGAGCCCGATCCGCCCGATGTACCGGCCCGACCCGTCGGTCAGGTCGAGGCGCCCGAAGCACAGCCGCTGCTCGACGGCGTCGAGCTGGGCGAGACGGTCCTCGTAGAGGGTCGCGAAGGCGTCGCGCTCCGAGCGGTTCTGGGGCGAGCCCGAGGGCCCCACCCTGCGGGTCCGGGCGAGCCGGGCGGCGGCCTGGTCGCGCAGCGTGTCGAGCCGGGCATACCGGACGTCGACCGCCTCCTGCTCCTCGCGGAGCTGGTCCTGCCTGCCTGTCACGGGGCCCCCTGGGTCGACGCGTGGTGCGGGTGCGGCCGTCCATTATCTGCCCTCGGCGCGGTCCGTGGTGCCGACACGGCCGCGCGCGCCGCCGAGCCCCGCCCCGGGCCGGCCCTCTAGGATCATCCTTCGACGAGCCGGTCTCCCGGTCCCCGCGAAAGGTGCCCCGTGCCGTACAACGAGCTCAACCAGCGCCCGGCCCGGGTGCTCCTCGTCGAGGACGACGACGGCGACGCCCTGCTGGTCTCCGAGCTCTTCGCGGACTCAGGCATGCAGGTGGACCTGCAGCGCGCCCGCTCGGTCGAGGAGGCTGCGCGTCGGCTCGACGTCGAGTGCGTCCTGCTCGACCTCGGCCTGCCCGACGCCGCAGGGTTCTCGGCCCTGGACCGCGTGCTCGCCGCGCCCCGCCCCCCCGCGGTGGTCGTGCTCACCGGGCTCGCCGAGACGGGCCAGGGCCTGCAGGCCGTGGCCCGAGGTGCCCAGGACTACCTGGTCAAGGGCGAGGTCTCGCCCGAGCTGCTGGCCCGGGCGGTGCGCTACGCCATCCAGCGGCGACGTGCCGAGACCCAGGAGCGAGACCTCTACCGCGCCCAGCTGCGCGCCTCCGAGACCAGTCGGCTCGAGCGAGCGCTGCTGCCCACGCCGCTGGTCGGCGACGGTGAGCTCGAGGTGCTCGTGGGGTACCGCGCGGGTCGTGACGGGCTCCTCGGGGGCGACTTCTACGACGTCGTCGAGCGGGCCGACGGCTCGGTGGCGGCCGTGGTCGGGGACGTGGCCGGCCACGGACCTGACGAGGCCGCGCTGGGAGCGACCCTCCGGACGGCCTGGCGCACCTCGGTGCTCGCGGGGCTCCCCGCGGCCCAGGTCCTCGACGTGGTCGAGCAGATCCTGTCGGCCGAGCGCGGTCGACCCGAGATCTTCGCGACCTTGGTCATGGTCGTGGTCGACCCCGAGCGGAGCTCGATGGAGCTCTTCCTCTGCGGTCACCCCACGCCCTTCCTCCTCGACGACCCGACCACCTCGCTGCCCAGCGCGCACCGTGGGCGCGCCCTGGGGATCCCGGTGCTCGGGGGCTGGTCGTCGGTGCGGGTCGAGCTCGGTGACACGTGGCGGATCATCCTGTTCACCGACGGGGTGCTGGAGACCACGATCGACGGCGGGTCGGCCCGGCTCGGTGAGGAGGGGCTCCAGGAGATCATGGCCGACGAGGTCCGGGGTGGGCGCGGACGTCACACCGACGCGAGCCGACTCAGCCTCGTCGACCGCATCCTCGAGGCCGTGCGCGCGCGCCACGGCGGCGACCTGGTCGACGACACCGCGCTCGTGGTCCTCGGCTGGGGTCAGGACGCGTGACAGGCCCAGACCACGGGGTCAGCCTGCGACGACGGGTCGACCTGGCCCTCGTGGCCGCCGGGCTGGTCCTGCTCCTGACGTTGTCGGTCGGCGTGATGGCCCTGCTCAGCGTGCAGACGCGCCAGCGCGAGGTCACCGAGCTCTACTACGAGGCCATCACCCAGACCGACGTGACCTACGTCCAGCTGCTCGACGCCGAGACCGGCGTGCGGGGGTTCTTGCTCACCGGTGACCCGGTGGCCCTCGAGCCGCTCGAACGCATCCTGGACGCCCCCGAGCCCGAGGTCGACCTCGAGGCCCTCCTCGAGGACTACTTCGGAGCCGACTCGGACGTGGTCCGGACCCGGTCCGAGGCGGCCGAGGCCGCCGCCACCTGGTACCGCGGCTGGGCGGAGCCAGCGATCGAGCAGGTGCGGACGGACGGGATCGAGGCGGTCTCCGTGGCCGAGGTCGAGCGTGGTCGTCTCCTGTTCGACGAGGTGCGTGCGCCGCTCGACGCTCACACGGACCTGCTCGTCGAGGGTCGCGAGGAGGCCGCTGCAGGCCTGCGGTCGGCGACCCTGACCCTCGTGGGCACGGTCGTGGCGCTCGCGGTGCTGGTCGTGGGTGGTGGCGCCCTGCTCTGGTACTTCCTGCGCCGATGGGTCACCGACCCGCTCGAGGGGCTGGCGACCGATGCCCGGACGGTCGCCGCGGGGAGCACCGCCCACGAGGTCTCCGTCGTCGGCTCGGGGGAGGTGCGCCAGGTCGCGGCGGCGGTCGAGGACATGCGCCACCAGCTGGTCCAGGCCATCGAGGCGCAGGCTGAGTCGCGCCGTGCCCTCGAGGAGTCCCACGCGCAGCTCGAGGAGCAGACCGAGGACCTGAAGCGCTCCAACAGGGACCTCGAGCAGTTCGCCTACGTGGCCTCCCACGACCTCCAGGAGCCGTTGCGCAAGGTCGCCAGCTTCACCCAGCTGCTGGCGAAGCGATACGAGGGCCAGCTCGACGAGCGGGCCGACCAGTACATCGCCTTCGCGGTCGACGGCGCCAAGCGGATGCAGCGCCTGATCAACGACCTGCTCGACTTCTCCCGCGTCGGCCGGATCGGCGGGGAGCTCGCCGACGTCCCGATGGAGGACGTGCTCGACCAGGTGCTCTCCGACCTCGGGCCGCTGATCGAGGAGACGGGCGCACAGGTGACCTCGTCCGGCCTCCCGGTGGTGCGAGGTGAGGCGCCGCTGCTGACGCAGCTCCTCCAGAACCTGGTGGGGAACGCGATCAAGTTCCGGCACCCCGAGCGTGCCCCCGAGGTGGGCCTCGCGGCGCAGCGGGACGGCGACGCGTGGGAGCTCTCGTGCCACGACAACGGCATCGGTATCGACCCGCAGTACGCGGACCGGGTCTTCGTGATCTTCCAGCGGCTGCACGCCAAGGAGGTCTACGAAGGGACCGGCATCGGCCTGGCGCTGTCCAAGAAGATCGTCGAGTACCACGGGGGCGACATCTGGATCGACGACGACGTCGCCGAGGGGGCGACCATCCGCTGGCGGCTCCCCGCCCCGACCGAGGACGTCCCCGGGGCGCTCGGGGCTGCGCCGGACGCGCCGCTCGCCGATACTTCTCCGGACGAGCACGACGAGATGGTCGGCACGGCCGACCAGGAGGACGGGACCCGATGAACGAGGTGCAGAAGCCGATCGACGTGCTGCTGGTCGAGGACGACCCGGGTGACGTGCTCATGACCCGTGAGGCCTTCGAGGAGAACAAGGTCGTCAACCGCCTCGCCGTCGTGAGCGACGGGGCGAGCGCGATGCAGTACCTGCGCAAGGAGGGGGAGTACGCCGACGCCCCCACCCCGGACATGGTGCTCCTGGACCTGAACCTGCCGCGCATGGACGGGCGCGAGGTGCTGGCCGCGATGAAGTCCGACGACGAGCTGCGTCGTATCCCCGTCGTCGTGCTGACCACCTCGGAGGCCGAGGAGGACGTCCTGCGCAGCTACTCGCTGCACGCCAACGCCTACGTCACCAAGCCCGTGGACTTCGCGCGCTTCATCGAGGTGGTCCGCCAGATCGACGACTTCTTCCTCACCGTGGTGCGGCTGCCCTCGCACTGACCCTCGGGCCTGGCGGGGAATCAGCCCCTCGGTCGCAGCGTTGGCACGGGAGAACGGTCGAGCGAGCGGAGAGAGCGAGATGCGGGACCCCAGGGAGATCTACGAGGTCGACGAGCAGGTCGCGGCCGAGCTGGCACGCCACGTCGAGGTGGGCCAGGGGCCCGTCCTGGTCCACATGGTGCGCGGCTTCGTCGATGCCGGCGACGCCGGCCAGCTGGCGAGCGAGCACCTCACCGAGCACTTCGAGAGCGCACGTCTGGCCACCTTCGCGGTCGACGAGCTGCTCGACTACCGCGCACGCCGTCCGGCGATGACCTTCGACGCCTCGACCTGGAGCGACTACACCGAGCCGGAGCTCGTGGTCGACGTGGTGCGGGACGGCGAAGGGGTGCCCTTCCTGCTGCTGCACGGGGTCGAGCCCGACGTCCAGTGGGAGCGCTACGTCGCGGCGGTCCGGCAGCTCCTCGAGCGCTTCGACGTCCCGCTGACGGTCGGCGTGCACGGCGTACCCATGGGCGTACCTCACACGCGTCCGCTCGGGGTGACGGCGCACGGGACCCGTCCCGAGCTGGTCGCGGACCACGTCTCGTGGTTCGGGACGGTCAAGGTCCCTGCGAGCGTGAGCGCCCTGATGGAGTTCAGGCTGGGGCGCGCGGGGCACGACGCCATGGGCTTCGCGGTGCACGTGCCGCACTACCTGGCGCAGTCGGCCTTCCCCCAGGCGTCGTTGGTCGGCCTGCAGAACGTCGAGAGGGTCACCGGTCTCGAGCTCGGCTCGCAGGTGCTCGAGCCTGCGGCCCGCGAGGTGCTGGCCGAGGTCGAGAGCCAGGTGGCCGACTCCGACGAGGTCGCCGCCGTGGTGCGTGCCCTCGAGGAGCAGTACGACTCCTTCAGCCGGGCGATCGGCCGGACCAACCTCCTCGCCGAGACCGCCGACATCCCCACCGCCGACGAGCTCGGCGCCGAGTTCGAGAGGTTCCTGGCCCAGCGGGACGGGGACGACCGCAGCCGCTGACCACGCTTTGACCTGCGTCGGGACCGGCTCCGACTCTGGCGCCAGCCCCGCGCTGCGTGCCAGAATCGTCGCGTTGCAGTGGCGTACTTCCGCACGGCTCGCGGGTGGTTCGGGCGCGAGCAGTGACCTCGTCGACGGGGCCCAGGGGTCCTTGCCGGTGCAGGACGTGGACAAGGCATTGCGGCACGAGGACCGGGCGCCGGGCCCGGTCACCGACGTCCCCCGGTTGGACAGAAGGACAGGACACGTATGGCGCAGGGATCTGTGAAGTGGTTCAACGCTGAGAAGGGCTACGGCTTCATCGCCCAGGACGGCGGCGGAGCCGACGTCTTCGTCCACTACTCAGCCATCGAGACGCAGGGATACCGCAGCCTCGAGGAGGCTCAGCGGGTCGAGTTCGAGATCACCCAGGGACCCAAGGGCCCGCAGGCGGAGCAGGTCCGGCCGCTCTGAGCTGATGATCGCGCGGTGGACGAGGCCGTACCCCGTGGGGTGCGGCCTCGTCCTCCTTCAGGCCTCGTTCCCCGACCCCGCCCCGGAGGACCTCTGCGTTCCAGGAGGGTCGGTCATGGGGGCGGCAGACTTCACGAAGGCGTCGAGCTCGGGTCCGCGCAGCAGGCGGGTCGGGACCGGGAGCGAGCGCAGCGTGCGGGCCAGGCCGGCGTCCGCCAGGTCGAGGTCCCGCGGGCCGGGGCGCGTGCCGATCAGGACGAGGTTCCCGTAGCGGCGGCCGCGAAGCATCCCCGGCTCGCTGACGAGGGCGGCCGAGGGCAGGACCGAGCGGATGGTCGCCATCTCTGCCCGGGCGAGATCGAGGGGCGGTCGGTCGGCGCAGTTGGCCAGGTAGACGCCTCCCGGGCGCAGCACGCGGGCGACCTCCTCGACGAACTGGTGCGTGGCGAGGTCTGACGGGGTGCGATCGCCCGCGAAGACGTCTCGGACGACGAGGTCGGCACTGGAGTCCGGCAGCTCGGTGAGACGCGTGCGCGCGTCACCAGGCCGTAGCCGCAACCGGGGGGAGCGCGGCAGATCGAACCAGGTGCGCACCAGGGTCAGCAGCGCGGCGTCGACGTCCACGGCGATCTGCCGGGACCCCGGCCGCCGTGCCTCGAGCCATCGGGGCAGCGAGCACGCCCCGGCGCCCAGGTGGACCGCGTCCAGCGGGCCAGGGGGCAGCACGTCGACGACGGCCGCCATTTGCTGCATGTACTCGAACTCGAGCCACGTCGGGTCGTCGAGCTCGACGTGGGAGGACGGGACGCCGTTGACCAGCACGGTCACGGCTCCGGGTGTGCTGCGGTCCCGGACGAGCTCGACCCAGCCCGTGTCGATCGCGACGGGGCCCTCGGGCAGCTGGGCCGCCTCGGCAGCAGGGGCGCGGGGCCCGCGGCGGGATCGAGATCGGCGATCGGGCACCCCGACACGCTAGTGCCCCCTGCTGCGTCTCGTGCACTTGACGCGTCTCGAACAGGTGTTCGATACTAATACCCACGGAGGTGACCACGATGATCACGAGCACCAGCACGGCGCAGCGTCGGACGAGCTCCTCGCGCCAGGGGCCGCGAGGGGGGCTCCGGCCGGTGGCGCCGGTCCCGAGGACGGTCGTCGACCTCCTCGCACGGAGCGACGCCGAGCTGGGCGCGGCCGAGCTGACCACGGACCCGGCCGAACGCTTCGTGCACGGGCATCTCGCGGCGCTGCGAGCGGGCGCGGCCCTGCTCGAGGTCACGGGGCGCCCGGTTCGACGTCCCATGCCGCGTACCGTGTGGGACATGGTCTCCGCGGTCGCCCCAGAGCTGTCCGCCTGGGCGGGGTTCTTCGCCGCCGGCGCCCCGACCCGTGCCGCGGTCGAGTCCGGCCGTGATGCGGACGTGGACGAGGCGCGGGCTGACCGGACCGTCGCCGCGGCGGAGGACTTCCAGGACGCGGTCCGTGCTCTGGTCCTCCCACCGCTCGAGCACTCCCTCGATCTCGAGGCGTCATGAGCGGGCGGGGATGAGTCGCGGTCCGCTGCGTCGGGGGCCACGGCCGCAGTGGGGCTCGGACGAGTCGCACTGCGGCATCCTCCATGTCGACATGGACGCCTTCTTCGCCTCGGTCGAGCTCGTCCGACGACCTCATCTCCGCGGGCGTCCGGTGATCGTCGGAGGGGAGTCGCGGGGCGTCGTCCTCGCTGCCACCTACGAGGCGCGGGCCTTCGGCGTCCACTCGGCGATGCCGATGTCCCAGGCGCGCCGGATGTGCCCGCAGGCGATCGTCCTCCCGCCTGATCAGGCGGCCTACCGTGCCGCCTCGGTCGCCGTGATGGCGATCCTCGGCCAGGTGACCGCGCTCGTCGAGAAGGTCAGCGTGGACGAGGCGTTCCTGGACGTCTCGGGCGCCCGTCGACGGCTCGGTTCGCCCACGGTGATCGCCGAGCAGATCCGGGAAAGGGTCCGTCGTGAGCTGGACCTCCCGTGCTCGGTGGGGATCGCTTCGACGAAGTTCGTCGCCAAGCTCGCCTCCGGGATGGCCAAGCCTGACGGGGTGCTGTTGATCCCCCAGGCCGCGACGGTGCCCTTTCTTCACTCGTTGCCCGTGGGTTCTCTCTGGGGAGTGGGGGAGCGCACCGAGGCCGCCCTGGCTCGTTGGGGGATCGCCACGGTCGCTCAGCTCGCCGCCTCCGAGGTGACGACGGTCCAGCGCGCGGTCGGCAAGGTGGCCGGGGCGCACCTGCACGACCTCGCCTGGGGGCGGGACCCGCGACCCGTGACCCCCGTGCGTCAGGAGAAGAGCATCGGGGCCGAGAGCACCCTGCAGGAGGACACCGCCGACACGTCCGTGCTTGAGACGCACCTGGTGCGGCTCGCCGACCGGACGGCGACCCAGCTGCGGGAGCGGGGTCTGGTCGCGAGGACCGTGAGCCTCAAGGTGCGCTCGGCGGACTTCCGCACCCTGACCCGGTCGCGCACCCTGGGCGTCCCGACCGACACGGCGCGAGAGGTCGCCCACGCGGCCCGGGAGCTGCTCGCCGGCGTGGACCTCGCAGGCCAGGCCGTTCGCCTGGTCGGGGTGAGGGCCGAGGGGCTGACCGCGTCGACCATGCGCCCGCTCACCCTCGAGGAGTCGGTCGACGACGGGCACGCCCCGCAACGCCGCGCGGAGCAGGCCATGGACGAGGTACGTCGGCGCTTCGGGGCGGGCGCGGTCCGTGCCGCGAGTGTCGTGGACGCGACCTCGCGAACGTCAACTATCCTTGAGCCCCCTGGGGAACTATCCTGAGGGTGTCCCCGTCCCACCGGCAGCGCGGAGGTAGCGATGCCTCTGTCCGAGTACGAGCAGCGCGTACTGGAGCAGATGGAGCAGCAGCTCACGTCTGACGACCCCAAGCTCGCGAACACCTTCCAGGGGCGAGGCGGCACGAGCATCCGTCGTTGGCTCCTCTGCGGCACCGGGGCTCTCCTCGGTCTCGCGGTCCTCGTGGTGGGTGCAGCGACCAGCCAGGCTTGGCTCGGGGTCCTCGGATTCATCGGCATGTTCGTCTCCGTCGTCCTGGCTTTCTCCCCCCCGCGACGTCGCGGGCCTGCGGGAGTGGTCGGTGCGGACGGTTCCGTGCGAGGTCGCCCGAGTCCGCAGCGCGGGCCCAAGCGGTCCTCTCCTGGTCTTCTGGCCCGTATGGAAGAACGTTGGGACAAGAGGCGCGACGAGCGCGGCCAGTGATCTGACACGGTCTGTGATCGGACGCGGGCTGTGATCTGAGTCGGCCCCGGTGTGGGAGCTGCCCGAGCCCGCAGCATCCCTTCGTCTCAGACGGGTGCGTCCAGTGACGCGACTCATCGGGGCGATCGCGGTGCCAGGTCTCGGCGGCGGGTTCCGGGCTCTGGCGCCGGGCTCAGGCTGACGGAACGCCGGGTCAGCCCGGCGTCGACCCCTGCAGCCCTCGGTCCTCGGCCGTCGCCCAGCCTGCCAGCACGTCGTCGAGAGCGGCCTCGAGGTCGCTCGGCTCGACGTCCACCGGGTACGGGCCGTAGCGGTGGGCCTCGGTGGCCTCCAGGAGCAGGGTGAGCCCCTCCTGAGCGCGCCGCAGCGCGACGGACCCAGGGGCCATCTCCCAGGCGGACCGGACCGCCTCGGCAGCCTGCCGGGGCGTCGTCGCCTCCGACCACTCCACGCCGTAGGGCGCGAGACGGTCGCGCAGCGTCGCCCAGGCCCTCTCGGCGTCCAGGGGCGGCACCGGTCCGCGGTGCCGACGTCGACGCACCACGAGGAGGCTCGCGACGCCGGCGACCACGAGGACCGCGAGCCCGAGCACCAGCCAGAGCGGGACGCGGGTGGCCCCGACCGAGACCGCGCCACCAGCCGTAGGAGCCTCGGCCTCCTCGGGGGCATCCTCGGTCTCGGTCTCGACCTCGACCTCGGGGGCGTCCGGCTCCTCGGCCTCGTCGGGTTCCTCGGCCAGGAACGGATCGGCGTAGGCCGGTGGTGGACCCGTCTGCGTGGCCGGGGTCGGTTCGAAGCGGACCCACCCGGCGCCGGCGAAATGGAGCTCGGGCCAGGCGTGCGACTGGCGTCCGGTGATGACGTACTCGCCGGGGGTGCCGCTCGCGCGGCCCGGGAGGAATCCCACGGCCAGCCGCGCCGGGATGCCCAGGCTGCGTGCCATCACCGTCATGGCTGTCGCGTACTGGACGCAGTAGCCGGTCCGGTCGGTGAGGAAGTCCCACACCGCGTCGTCGGTCCGCGCCGCGGGCACCTGGGTGTCATAGCGGAAGTTCCCCGCGTCCCGGAAGTAGGACTGGAGCGCGAGCGCCTGGTCGTACGTCGTGCTGCTCTCGGCGGTGATCTCGACGGCGAGCGCGGTGATCTCGGCGGTGAAGGGGCTCTCGGGCACGGTCAGGTGTGGGCCGGACGGGTCCTCACCGACGGCGACGTCCCGGCGCAGGGTCTCGGCGCTCAGGTCGCGGGCGGTCGTACGGACCACGTACGTGCTGTCACGGGTGGTCGGGCCGTCGGTGATCACCTCGTCACGGGACGGGTCGTACGCCCAGGGGCCGGCGATCTGCACCTCCCGCGGCTCGAGCGGGATCGGCAGGCGGTCCTGGTCGAGGTCTCCGACCGTGATCCGGAGGCCCTCGGTGCCCTCCTCGTCGCTGATGCTGCTCGGTGGGCTCGTCGGCCACAGGACTCCGTCGAGGTCCGTGACCTCCTCAGGGGCTTCCCCCCTCTGCCACTCGGTGCCGTCGAAGGCGTCCATCGTGAACATCCGCAAGGGGGACGGGGTGGCGGAGTCGGTGGTGTAGGTGAGGATCGGCCGATCCGATCGCGGGGCCAGGCTCGATCGCATGTCGAGGTCGGTCGAGAGGCGGAGGGGGCCGTCGACGGCCGGCGGGCCCCAGGTCGAGGGCAGCCGGACCGCGCCGAACCAGGGGGCTCCCGCGGCGAGGGGGCCGATCACGAGGGCGAGGACCGTCACCCCCGCGGCGACCAGCGCGGCCGGGCCGACGGTGCGACGCGGTTCGCGAGCCCTGCTGGGTTGCGCGCTCCCGCTCAGGCTCAGCAGGACGAGGAAGGCGACACCCCCGACGAGCAGGACCCCGACGGGAGGGCCCTGCTCGAAGACGGCCGCCGGCGCCCAGAGGGCGAGCAGGGCGAGCCCCGCCAGGCCCGCCCGACCGAGGGCGAGGGCGAGGAGGTCGGCCAGGAGTGCGACCAGCACGGCCCCGCTCACGACGAGCAGCTCGACCCCCCGGTCTGCGACGAGCGGCATCACGCCGTCGGCGATGGTCTCGACGCCACTTTCGCCGAGGGCGGTCAGCCGGCGCAGGCTCGAGCCCGTGGGCAGGGCCGCCGTCGGCCCCGTCCCAGGGCCGGCGTACAGGACCCACAGGAGGGCGAGGGCCAGCAGCGCCGTCCATCCGGTCGGCGCCATCCGTGAGGTGCTTCGCGACCGGATGGCGGCCGCGACCGCGGTGAGGCCGACGACGAGCAGGGCCGAGACGACCAGCCAGGGACCCGGTGCGAGGAGCCCGTCGAGGGTGGTGACGCCGGTGAGCACCGCGAGGGACAGGACCGCGGCGCCGAGCCACGCCCGGGTCCCCATGGCAGCAGGGCGGGACCGGCTCATCGTCGGACCGCCAGACGGTCGTCCGAGCCGAGGAGCCGGGCCCATGCCCGGCCGAGGTCTTCCCCGGCCGTCACCGGGCAGGCCGTCCACCCGGCCCGACGCAGGCTGGTGAGGGTCTCGACCTCGTCCGGGCGAGGCTCGGCAGCGGTGCGCACCATCGCCCATCCGTGGCTCGCCTCGCCGACGCGGGCCAGGGAGGTGAGGCATGCGCGATCGGTCCCGCCGAGCACCGCGAAGACCAGCTCGGCCCCTCCGGCCTCGACCGTGAGCGTGTCGACCGCGGTGACCAGCCAGCCGCGGCGCTCGTCCTCGTCCTTCGGGCGGCGCAGGTCGACCGTCTGGTCCAGCAGCGCCTCGGCTGCCATGGCGCCCGTGTCTGCGCGGTGGTGGTCGTTCGCCGCGCCCAGGACGTCCCCCCCGAGGATCCTCGTGTGATGACCGCCCTCGAGCAGGGCGAGGGCCATCGAGGCCGCGGCGGAAATCGACCACTCGGCGGCCTCGTCCTCGGTCGCGAGATCGAGCAGCACGCTCGCGGGCCGGCGCCCGGAGCGCTCGTCCTGCCGGACGACGAGGGTTCCGCGCCGGGCGCTCGAGCGCCAGTGGACCCGACGCAGGTCGTCACCCGCCCGGTACTCGCGGAGCGAGGAGTCGTCGGCCGAGGCGGTCCTGGCCCCCAGCGCAGCGCGATCGACGTCCTGCGAGCTCGAGGCCTCGTGCAGGGCGAGCGGGGCGACCCGCGGTCGGACGCCGACGAGCATGGCCTCGCCCAGGGGGCCCCGCGAGTGCGTCGTGCCGAAGAGGTCGCGGCGGCGAACCTCGAGCGGTCCGACGGCCCACCGCCCGCGGCGCTCGGGGGAGATGGCGTACGTCAGGGTGAGGCGTCCCGGAGCGCGCTGCACCCGGGCGCGCAGACCGCCCGTGCCCGAGAGCTCGCGAGCGGCCCTCTCGGCGATCTCGAGCCGGTCGAGACGGTGGGACCCTCCGGTGCTGGTGAGCTCGACGTCGACAGAGGCCTGCGACCCGGCCGAGACCGGGTGCGGGACGACGCGTCGGGTCAGCCCGAGCCGGCCGCGCCGTTGTGCGCGGTGCTCGAGCAGCAGCTGGAGCGCGCCCGCCCCGACCGCGAGGAGCAGGAGCACGCCGATCTGGACCACCTCCCGCGCTCCGACGAGGACCCCGGCCACGAGGAATCCCAGGCCGGCGAGGGCGAGTGCCAGGCCCCGCCCGGTCGGTCGGACCCGCGGGACCATCAGCCGATCGCGCGGGCGTCGGGGGCGGCGACCCGCCCGAA
>NZ_JALPKN010000650.1 GCF_023630195.1 Actinotalea sp. C106
AGGCCGAGCGGGCCCGGGCGGCTGCCGACGCCCGTCGCCGGCAGGAGGAGCTCGACTACGCGCGGCAGGTGCTCCAGTCCTCGGGGGCCGGGCGCGGGCTGGTGAGCGCCGAGGTGCTCGCCGACCGCTTCGCGCACAGCGGGCCCTCCCTCACGACAGCAGAGCGTGCGGCCTCGGATCGTTCATGGACCTACGGGCACGTCGTGGTGGACGAGGCCCAGGAGCTGTCGCCGATGGCGTGGCGCATGGTCCTGCGCCGCTGCCCGACCCGATCCCTGACCATCGTCGGCGACGTGGCCCAGACGGCTGCCGCAGCAGGAGCACGCAGCTGGGCCCACGCCCTGGACCCGGTCATGCGCGGCTCGTGGCGCCTGACCGAGCTCACGGTCAACTACCGGACCCCGGCCGCCGTGGCCGAGGCCGCGCAGGAGGTCGCCCGAGCTGCCGGCCTCCCGGTGACCTCGCTGACCTCGGCGCGGGCCGTCCCCGGGGCCCTCGAGGTCGAGCGGGTCACCGCCGAGG
>NZ_JALPKN010000651.1 GCF_023630195.1 Actinotalea sp. C106
GGGCTCCGGCACCGGCCGCGAGGGTCGGAGCTGCGGCGAGGGCGGTCGCCTTCAGCGCGCGCCCGGGCCGCAGGTCCAGCAGGTTGACGAGGTTGGCGCAGGCGGCGATCAGCACCCCGGAGCCCAGGACCTCGACGCCGGTGACGATCCGGGAGCGAGCGGTCGGTCCGCGCGGCACGAGGGCAGCGGCCACCAGGGAGGTCGCACCGATGCCCAGGACCTTCAGACCGCCCGTGGTGACCTCGCCGTGCGCGAGCGCACCGAGGTGACCGCGCAGCCCCTTGCGGCGACGCGAGGTGTCCTCGCTGACGTCGTCCACGACACCGAAGGCCCCGGCCCCGAGGGCCGCGACCGTCCCGGCAGCGGCGGCTCGTCCGCCACCCCCGATCAGGAGCCCTGCCGCGAGCCCGACCGTCGCGGCCGGGCCGGCGAGGAGGCTCACCGGCTCACCGCGGTGGTTGGTGCGGGTCCATCGCGGGTCGGCCTCACCGAGCACCGCGGCCGCGACCCGTCGAGCCG
>NZ_JALPKN010000652.1 GCF_023630195.1 Actinotalea sp. C106
GCCGCGCCGCGGTGCGCCCGGCCGGGGCCTCGTGGTCGGGGGCGAGGAAGGGGTTCTGGAGCGGGCGGGAGATGACCGAGCGGGGCACCACCTGCTTCTCCGCCCCGGGCGCCGGCGCGGTCTGCGGGGCCCGTTCTGCGGGCGCGGGCTCCTCGGGCGGCTCGAGCCCGCCGGCGCGCATCACGGTGGCCTTGTAGGCGCGCGCCGAGTCGGAGACCCGGGCGTCCTCGGCGAGGAGCTCGAGCAGCGAGGTGTCCCGGGCGGCGGTCTTGGCCAGCATCGTGGCCACGCCGTCGAGCCGCTTGAGCTGCTTGGTGCGCTGGGCCTCGGTCTGGCCGGCGTCGGCCTTCACCCGGGTCCGCTCCTCACGCACGAGCAGGGCGACGACCTGGAACTTCGTCCGCACCGCCGGGCGCGTGGGTGGCCGCTGCACCGCGCTGTCGACCTCGCGGGCCAGCTCGGCGAGCACCGGGAGGATCCCCTTCTCGGTGGGGCGCGCAGGCCGACGGCGCGGGCC
>NZ_JALPKN010000653.1 GCF_023630195.1 Actinotalea sp. C106
GGCTGGCCGCGCGCATCGACGGCGGCGACCTCGACGCCGACCCGGTCGCCCCGGGGTACGGCCCCGCAACCGACCCGTCCCCGGCGACCGCCGCCACGGGCGCCTCCGCCCCACCAGCACCCACCACGGCCGAGCAGCCTCCGACGGACGTCGTGCGCGTCAAGGCCCACGGGCTCGAGGTCGTCGCCATGGGCCTGTGCGGCGCCCGGTCGCGAGCCGTCCCGGGGCACCGGCACCTGAGCATGAGCGACCCCGCCGCCGGTCGTTACGTCGAGGTCGTGGTCGCCGAGGGCGCGGTCGTCGGGGCGACCGTGGTGGGGACGGCCGAGGTCGCGGCGGACCTCACCGCCGCCTACACCCGACGCACCCCCGTGCCACCCGACCCCGCGCACCTGCTGCTGAGGCCGGTGCGGGGCGCGCCGTCGGCCCTCGCCGCGGAACCCTCCCCGACCCTCATGCCCGACCGCACCACCGTGTGCCGGTGCAACGGCGTCACCAAGGGAGACCTCGTGGCCA
>NZ_JALPKN010000654.1 GCF_023630195.1 Actinotalea sp. C106
CGCACGCAGGGCCGTGACCAGCGCGGCGGGGGTCGCCTGGGCCGCGATCACCGTGGGGGCGTGGCGCAGCAGGCCGAGCCCCGCGAGGGACCGGTCCTCGACGAGCCCGGCGAGCAGCCCGGGGTCGTCGCTGCGCAGGTAGGAGGAGGCCATGCCGACCCGGACCTGCCCGTGGCGGCGAGCGGCGTCCAGCACGAGGTACTCCAGAGGCTGGGGCACCCCCGAGCGGGCGTGCCGCGAGAGCTCGGCGAGCAGCTCCTCGGCGGTGCGTCCGGCGTCCAGGGCCCGGCGCACGCTGTCCGGGGTGAAGCGCACCGTCAGGCCGGCGCCGCGGGACTCGACCTGGGCCGCGAGGTCGAGCAGCGCTCCCAGGGCCGGGCTGGGCCGCCCGGGCACGATGCCGGTCAGGTCCCCCTGGAGCAGCACCTCGTCGACCGCGGGGGGGAGCTGGGCGGGCAGGGCCTCGGCGGGGGCGGGCATGGGGGGGCCCGGGGTGGCCGGCGCGAAGTCGGGTC
>NZ_JALPKN010000655.1 GCF_023630195.1 Actinotalea sp. C106
TCGGGGTCGCAGGTGTCGGCTGGGTCGGCGGAGACGTCGGCTCAGGCTGGTGTGGTGGCGGCTGCTGCGGAGCAGGTCAGCCGCAACGTGCAGGCTGTTGCTGCTGGTGCGGAGCAGATGGGTGCTTCGATCCGGGAGATCGCGCAGAACGCGAACGAGGCGGCGAAGGTCGCCTCGCAGGCCACGGGTGTGGCTGCGACCACGAACGAGACGGTGGCCAAGCTGGGCACGTCCAGCCAGGAGATCGGCAACGTGGTCAAGGTCATCACGAGCATCGCCGAGCAGACGAACCTGCTGGCCCTGAACGCGACGATCGAGGCTGCGCGTGCCGGTGAGGCCGGTAAGGGCTTCGCGGTCGTGGCTGGTGAGGTCAAGGAGCTGGCTCAGGAGACTGCTCGGGCCACGGAGGACATCGCTCGGCGGGTCGAGGCCATCCAGGGCGACACCACCGGTGCGGTGGCGGCGATCGGTCAGATCAGCGACATCATCGCCAGCATCAACGACTACCAGCT
>NZ_JALPKN010000656.1 GCF_023630195.1 Actinotalea sp. C106
TCCGACTTCGAGCACCCGCCCCGGCGCGCCGAGGTCCGCGGCCCGGCCGTCGACCCCGCGCGCACCGGCATCGGGATCGTGCACCTGGGGGTGGGGGCCTTCCACCGCGCCCACCAGGCCGTCTTCACCGAGGACGCCGCGGCGGCCACCGGTGAGGAGGGCTGGGGCATCCTCGGGGTCACCCAGCGCAGCCCGCGCGTGGCCGAGCAGCTGCGCCCCCAGGACGGCCTGTACTCGGTGCTGACCAAGGGGCGCGACCACACCTCGCTGCGCGTCATCGGCTCGATGCGCGGGGCCGCCTTCCTGCAGGCCGAGTCCGCCGCGGTGCTCGACACCATCGCCGCGCCCACCACCCACGTGGTGAGCTCGACCGTCTCGGAGAAGGGGTACCGGCGCGCGTCGTCGGGTCAGCCGGACCTCGAGGACCCGGACCTCGCGGCCGACCTCGACGTGCTGCGCCGCGAGCTCGGCGCCCGGGGCACCGGCAGCACCGGCGGCTGGGAGCTGCCCG
>NZ_JALPKN010000657.1 GCF_023630195.1 Actinotalea sp. C106
CAGCCCGACCGACCGCAGCCAGCGCCGCAGGTCGGCCGGCTTGGACCGGGCGTCCAGGGCGGCCCAGGCCTGGTCCGGCGCGAGGGCCTCGAGCATCGCAGCGGACTCGCCCCACCGGCTGCGGTCGGTCGGGACCCCCAGAGCGATGACGGTCAGGGCGTCCTCGGGGAGGCGGGCCCGTACGCGCTCGACCGCCGAGAGGGTCTGCAGACGGCGGCCGTGGCCGGGCACCGCCTCGATCTCCCCGGCGAGCAGGATCTCGTGGGTGGGCAGACCCGCACGGTGAGCCATCTGGGTCGCGGTCCGCAGCGCGGCGTCCCCCTCCCCCGCGACGACGAGGACCCCGGCCGAGAGCTGCACCGTCGGCGGGCGCTCGAAGCGCCGGACCAGCACCGAGAGCGGGGCGGCCGCCGTCGGGTCGGCGAAGCCCGAGGGCAGGCGCGTGGGGGTGCCCAGCTCGAGCAGGGCGGTCACGCTCGACCCGCCCGTGACCGAGGCGGGGTCCTCGACC
>NZ_JALPKN010000658.1 GCF_023630195.1 Actinotalea sp. C106
TGGCCTCCGACTTGGCCGCTGCCCGCACAGCGAGATACGCGGCCCTCGAGGAGCGCGCCCGCGCCCACGGCGCCGTCGCGGTGCTCCTCGGCCACACCCGCGACGACCAGGCCGAGACGGTCCTCCTCGCCCTGGCCCGCGGGTCCGGCGCGCGCTCCCTCGCCGGGATGCCTGCGCGCCGAGGCGTGCTGCGCCGTCCGATGCTCGACCTGGGACGCGAGGCCACCGAGCGGGCCTGCGCCGCTCAGGGGCTCGTGGTCTGGGAGGACCCGACCAACCAGGCCGGCCCGGGTGCCCCACGGCGCAGCGAGGTGCGTCACCGGGTGCTCCCGCTCCTGGAGGAGGTGCTCGGCCCGGGGGTCACCGAGGCCCTGGCCCGCACCGCCGACCAGCTCCGCGAGGACGCCGACCACCTCGACGCCGGGGCCCACGCACTGCTCGACGAGGCCCGCGCGGGCGTGGCAGGCCTGGACCCGGAGGTGCTCCTGCGGGCTCCGGCCGCCCTGCGAC
>NZ_JALPKN010000659.1 GCF_023630195.1 Actinotalea sp. C106
GGCACGTGGACTGGCCTGATCTGGTGGCCTGTCGCGCCCCCCAGCCGCTGCTGGTCCAGTACCGGCGGGGCGACGCCCTCCTGCCGCTCGCGGGGGCCGAGGCCGCCCACGACCGGATCGGGGCCTACTACGCCGACGCGGGGGAGCCCGCGGCCTACCGGGGGGAGTTCAGCGACGGCCCGCACGCCTTCGACCGACCCATGCAGGAGTCGGCCACGGCCTGGCTCCGCGACCGGTTGAGCACCTGAGGAGTTGCCGAGCCACGTCGAGCTCGTCAGGTGATGATGATGGGTGTGCCCAGCGGCAGGAGATCGGCGAGCGTAGTGATGTCCTCGTTCGACATCCGGATGCATCCGTGACTGGCTGCCTGCCCGATGCTGTCGGCGTCGTCGGTGCCGTGCAGCCCGATCTGGCCCGGCCCTCCTAGGAACTCGTCGAGGACCTCGGAGAAGGCTGAGACGCCGTACGCGAACGGGCCGTAGCCCGGGTTGGTCGGGGCGATGAGCTC
>NZ_JALPKN010000065.1 GCF_023630195.1 Actinotalea sp. C106
CCACGCCGCGGCGTCGCTGCGCACCGCGCGCTCGAGGCGCAGGGCCTCGTCCTCCGTGAGGGCCGAGCGCGCCGCGGCGAGGACCCCGACGACGGCGGGATGCCGTGGCGAGACGCCGTCTCGGGCCGGGGCCGAGGTCCACGAGCCGAGACCGAAGAGGTAGGACGGCCCGCCGGCCTTGGTGCCGGGGCCCACGGCCGAGCGCTTCCAGCCACCGAAGGGCTGGCGCTGCACGATCGCGCCGGTGATGCCCCGGTTGACGTACAGGTTGCCGGCCTGGATCGTCTCGAGCCAGGTCGCGATCTCGGTGCGGTCCAGGGAGTGCAGTCCTGCCGTCAGGCCGTAGTCGACGTCGTTGGCGACGGCGATGGCCTCCTCGAGGGTCGCGGCGGTCATGATGCCGAGGACGGGGCCGAAGTACTCGGTCCGGTGCGTCCGCGAGCCCCGGACCACCCCGGTGCGGATGCCAGGGCTCCACAGCCGGCCTGTGTCGTCGAGCCGTCGTGGCTCGAGGGCCCAGCGCTCCCCGGGGTCGAGCTCCGTGAGACCCCGCAAGAGCTTGCCCGAGGCAGCGGTGATCACGGGGCCCATCTGGGTCCGAGGGTCCTGCGGGTACCCGACGACCAAGGAGGAGGCGGCGTCGACGAGCTGGTCGCGGAACCGACGGGAGGTCGCGACCGATCCGACCAGGACGACCAGCGACGCGGCCGAGCACTTCTGGCCCGCGTGACCGAAGGCCGACTGGACGACGTCCTTGACCGCGAGGTCCAGGTCGGCGCTCGGGGTCACGATCAGCGTGTTCTTCCCGCTGGTCTCGGCCAGGAGCGGGAGGTCCGGCCGGAAGGAGCGGAAGAGCTCGGCGGTCTCGTAGGCCCCGGTCAGCACGACCCGGTCGACCGCGGGGTGGGCGACGAGCGACTCGCCGAGGGTGCCCTCGTCCACCTGCACCAGGCGCAGGGCCTCGCGGGGCACGCCGGCCTCCCAGAGGATCTCCGCGAGCACCGCCCCGCACCGCTCGGCCTCACCGGCAGGCTTGAGGACCACCGCAGATCCCGCGGCGAGGCTCGCCAGGGTCGAGCCGGCCGGGATCGCGACCGGGAAGTTCCACGGCGGGGTCACGAGGGTCAGGGCCGCGGGGACGAAGCTCGCGCCGTCGACCCGCTCGAGGCCGCGGGCGAGCTCGGCGTAGTAGTACGCGAAGTCGACCGCCTCGGAGACCTCCGGGTCGCCCTGGTCGACCGTCTTGCCGGTCTCGGCCGCCATGACCTCGAGCAGCCGGGGACGGTGGGCCTCGAGGGCCCGGCCCACGCCGTGCAGGATCTCGGCGCGCTCGGCGGCGGGTCGGGCTCCCCACGCCGTGCCCGCCTCCCGTGCTCCGAGCACGGTCTCCTCGAGGACGGCGCGGTCGGTGATGCGTGCGGCGTCGATGGTCGCGCTGCCCAGGGTCGAGGTCGGGACCTGCTCGAGGAGGGCCCGGACCCAGGTGCGGTTCTCGGCCACCGAGGGGTCGGTGTCCGGGGTGTTGACGAAGGCCCCGGGGGAGGGGCGTGGGGAGGCCGCGTGACGGTCGGCCACCCGGTGCGCCGGAGGGACCGAGCCGTCGAGGGCGGCGAGGGAGGTGAGGAAGCGGTCTCGCTCGCGGGAGAAGAGGCCGGCGTCCCGGTCCAGGTCGAACACCGCGGACATGAAGTTCTCGGTCGAGGCCCCTTCCTCGAGCCGGCGGATCAGGTAGGCGATCGCGACGTCGAACTCGGCCGGGGCCACCACGGGGGTGTAGAGCAGCAGCCCGCCCACCTCCTCGCGGACGGCCTCGGCCTGGCCCTGCGCCATGCCCAGGAGCATCTCGAACTCGATGCCGTCCCGGACGCCGCGCCGTCCGGCCAGCAGCCACGCGTAGGCGACGTCGAAGAGGTTGTGCCCTGCGACACCGAGCCGCACGTTCATGATGCGCTCGGGGGTCAGGGCCCAGTCCAGCACGCGCTTGTAGTTGACGTCCGTCTCGAGCTTGGAGTGCCAGGTGGCGAGCGGCCACCCGTGCACCGTGGCCTCGACCTGCTCCATGGGCAGGTTCGCGCCCTTGACCAGCCGCACCTTGACGCAGGCCCCGCCCCGGGCACGGCGTGCGGCAGCCCAGTCCTGGAGGTGGATCATCGCTGCGAGGGCGTCGGGCAGGTAGGCCTGCAGCACGATGCCGGCCTCGAGGTCGAGCAGGGCCGGCTGGTCCAGCAGCCGGGTGAACACGGCGACCGTGAGGTCGAGGTCCTTGTACTCCTCCATGTCGAGGTTGATGAACTTCGGCGTGGGAGAGGTGGCGGCCCGCTCGAACAGCGGGGTCAGGTGCTCGACGATCTCCTCGACGGACTCCTCGAAGGCCCAGGCCCCGTGCGGGGCGACCGTCGAGGACACCTTGATCGAGACGTAGTCGACGTCCTCGCGGGCGAGCAGGCGTTCGGTGCCGGCGAGCCGACGGGCCGCCTCGCGCCGTCCCAGGACGGCCTCGCCGAGCAGGTTGATGTTGAGCCGGACGTCCTCGCGACGGACGTGCGCGATGGCTGGCCCCAGTCGCCGGTCGCTCGCGTCGATGATGAGGTGCCCGACCATGCGCCGCAGGACCTTGCGCGCGATCGGGACGACGACGTCGGGCAGCACGGGGGCCACCGCCCCGCCCAGCAGCAGGGCGGACCGCAGCGGCCACGGCAGGAAGGCCGGTGCTGCGCGGGAGAGGTCGCGCAGGGTGCTCGCGGCGACGTGCTCGTCCTCGGGGCGGATCACCCCGTCGACGAACCCGACGACGAAGGGCAGCCCGCGCGGGTCCTTGAGGGCAGCGGCCAGGTGCGCCGCTGACGGGTCCACGGGGTGCTGGGCGGCCTCGCGCAACCAGCGCCGCACCAGGGCGACGGCCTCCTCGGCGAGGGCCGGGTCGACGGCGTCGACCCCCGCGGAGGTGCTCGACGGGACGGGTGCTGCCGGGGGCTGCGTCATGGGACTCCTCGCTGTCACGGACGGCGCCCGGGCACGGGCCACGTCGTGCGCCAGTATCGGTATCGACGAGAGGTGATGAAAAGCGACGGAAACGGTTCTATATTCGTCACCTCAGCTGATGATTCCGGGAGGGTGAGCCGTGCTGGACCTGCGCCGTCTCCTCATCCTCCGGGAGCTCTCGATCCGCGGCACCCTGGCCGCGGTGGCCGAGTCGATGAGCTACAGCCCCTCGGCGGTCTCCCAGCAGCTCAGCCTGCTCGAGAAGGAGACCGGCCTCGAGCTGCTGCGCAAGGCAGGTCGGGGCGTCCGGCTCACGCCCCAGGCCGAGGTGCTCGTCGCGGCCGCCGGTGAGCTCCTGGACGTGCTCGAGCGGACCGAGGCCGCGGTCCAGGCCTCCCACAGCGAGGTCCGGGGGCGCGTCCGGGTCGCCGTCTTCCAGTCGGCGGCACTCGCCCTCATGCCCACCGCGCTGCGCGAGATGGGACGCCGCCACCCGCAGGTGCGGGTCGAGATGGTCCAGCGGGAGCCCGAGCAGGCCCTCCACGAGACCTGGGCCCGAGGCTTCGACCTCGTCGTCGCCGAGGAGTACCCGGCGCACGCGGCGCCGTGGTGGCCCGGTCTCGACCGCCGCGACCTGACCCAGGACGCGATCCGACTCGCCCTGCCGTCCCTCGCGGACGCACCCTGGCCCGTGTCCGACCTGGCCGACTGCCAGGACCTGCCGTGGGTGATGGAGCCAGCCGGTGCGGCCTCGCGGCACTTCGCCGAGCAGATGTGCCGGTCCGCGGGCTTCGAGCCCGACGCCCGCTACGAGACCGCCGACCTCCAGGCGCAGATCCGGCTCGTCGAGTCCGGCAACGCGGTGGCGCTGCTGCCCGACCTGGTCTGGAGCGGACGGACCACCACCTGCCGGCTGCTCGACCTGGCCGGAGCCCCGCGCCGGACCGTCTTCACCGCGCAGCGAGCCTCCGGGCTCGCAAGCCCGGCCCTGGACGCGCTGCGCCGCATCCTCGACGAGGTCGCGTCGGCCTGAGGGGTGAGGGGCCCTGGCCCGACGGCCCCGCCTCAGCCTCCGTACTCCCAGTGCCACGGCTCGGGCGGGGCGCTGCCCCCGGGCTTCATCTCGTCCGGGTGGAACCAGCCGAACTCGTGCGCGTGGGCCTCCATCCACCGGAACGACGCGCTGGTGAAGTCTCCTACCGAGCCGAACCCGCCGAGGTCCACGGCGATCCCCCGGCCGTGGTTGGACGACCCGGGGGGTGCTGCGAGCCACCCCCGCGCCGCCTTGACAGCCACCTGCTGCTCGACGCTGCGGTAGGAGCTGATCACGTCGAGGTCACGTCCGAACTCAGCCCGGTAGGCAGCGTTGAGCGGGTCGAGGGCGGCGGCGGCGTCGCAGCGCAGCAGGGCGTCCGGGGCGACCTCCGGGCTGCACAGCAGCTCGACCGGGATCCTCCCGTTGGGCCAGAGGTCCACCGTGCCGTCCGTCGGTGCGGAGGCGGCGGGCGGGGAGCCCGTCGGCTCGAGGACGGTCGACGTGACCGTGGTCGCCGAGGCTCTCGCGACCGCGAGCCCCGCCTCGAGCTCGGACAGCGCAGCCCGTGCCGGCACCAGGTCCGTCGTGGCCGGAGACCGTGCGGTGAGGTCCTCCTCGATCGCCAGCGCGAAGACGACGGCGGCAGCGGCCCGCACGGACTCTGTCGAGTCGTCCGGACGTGGTGCCTCCTCGTCGTCCGCCAGGGCTACCGGACGAGGGACGACACGGGACAGGACGTCGATCGCGGAGTGCAGCCGGTCGGCCGCCGGGTCCTGGGCCACCGCGTCGGGATCGGACGGGTGGACGGTCTTCGTCGACCGCACGGCCGTCAGCACGGCGGCCGAGGCCAGGGCGGCCTCGGCGAGGGCGAGGGCTTCGGCGCGCTCGGACGCCGTGTGCGTCGAGCCTTGGGCGGACAGGCGTGCCATGGCCGCCTGGTGGGACCGTTCGGTCGTCTCGACCACACGGCCCGGACCCTCGACCACGACCTCCGGTGCGCCCCCGACCGGTCCCACCGTCGCCGAGCCAGCGAGAAGGACGAGGGCGCTGAGGACTGCGGGGCCCGTGAGCGCGGAAACCCCGTGAGGATCTCGCTGCGTCTCGGCGAGATGGCGGGGGCCGGGCGGCTCCGCCCGGTGGCGGGGCGATCGAGGCCCCGCTGCTCGGTGCAGCTCGCGTCGGGTGGTTCGCGACGGAGGTGTCATGCGCCGCCCTTCGGGCCGGACCTTGCGGTGCACACGTGGACCAGGCGCCGTCGCGCGCGTCCTCGTCGACGGCCCGTCCACAGTGACAAACGGACGGCGGTTCGGCAAGGGCTTCGGCCAGGCGCACGGCCGACGAGAGGGTGTCCGCCTGACGCTCAGGACACCACCACCCGGGTGCCGATCGGTGCGTCCCACACGTCCCAGATCCAGTTGATGGCGTCGTTCGCCATCCGTACGCAGCCGTGGGAGGCAGGCCACGGCGGGATCTCGTCCGAGCCGTGCACCGCCCAGCCTCCGTGGAAGTACTTCGGCCGGTACATCGAGCCCAGGCCCAGCGTCGACTCGTGCACGGCGTCGACCTGGCGGACCACCGTGAAGTCCCCGGTCGGGGTGTCGGCACGCAGAGTCCGGCCCAGTGCCTGGTAGGACTCGCCGTTGCCCGAGGAGGCGTTGAAGGTCCGCGTGACCACGCCGTCCTCGACCGCGAGCACCAGCTGCCGCTCGAGGTCGACCTCGAGGACCCGGCCGCTCGCCGTGCGTGGTGTCGGGCGGACCCCGGCGTCGAGAGCGTCCTGCGTGGCGGGACCGACCAGGCCGTCCCGGGTCGCGCCGGCGGCCTTCTGCAACGCCCACACGGCCTGCTCGGTCGCGGGCCCGAACGAGCCGTCGGCGGAGGGCAGGAAGTAGTCGAGCTCGATGAGGCGCTCCTGCAGGGCGCGTACCGCGTCCCCCTCGTCGCCCCGGCGCAGGGCCGTGGGTTCCGCAGGAGGCTCCGGGCTCGAGGTGGGTCCGGGTGTCGGTGCTGAGCTCGTCGTCGGTTCGGTAGTCGCCCCAGGCACGGCGGTCACCCCGGCGCCCTCGGACGGCGCGGGCGCGGCCTCGATCAGTGCGGCGGGACGATCCGCCGAGCTCGGTTCGTCGGGCGCATCCGTCGAGCAGGCCGACATCAGGCCTCCGATCAGTGCGGTCGCCGTCACCCCGGCGAGGACCATGCGGGTGAGGCCTTGAGCGCTGAGCCGTACGGCATGGACGTGATGCGCGGACATGGTGGTTCCCCCTCGTCGGGCGGTCTGATGACCCCCACATCAAGGAAGACGTTCCTCAGGCGCGAAATGTTGGGTGCGACCTGGTGCTCGAGGAGGTCGCTGCGCTCGCCTGACCGTGCGCGGCCCCTCAGGCCGGGACGACCTCGCCGATCGCCTGGTCCAGGATCTCGAGGCCGAGGGTGATCTCGGCCGGGGTGCTCGTGAGCGGGGGCGCGATCCGGAAGGTGCCCCCGCTCCCCGGCAGCTGGACGATGTTCATGTGCAGCCCGAGCTCGAGGCAGCGCCAGGTGATCGCGGCGCCCAGCGCATCCGCGGCCGCGCCGCGCCCGGTCTGCTCCTCGGGGGCGAGCTCGAGCCCTTGCAGCAGCCCACGCCCCCGCACGTCCCCGACGACGGTGTGCCGCTCCTGGATCTGCAGGAGTCCGGTGCGCAGCTGCTGGCCCAGGCGGGCCGCCTGGACGTCCAACGCATCGCGTTCGAGGACGTCGAGCACGGTGCACCCGACCGCGGCCACGAGGGGGTCCGAGACGTGGGTGGTGAAGAACAGGAAGCCACGGTCGGTGGCCTTCTGCTCGATCTCGGGGGAGGTGATCACCGCGGAGAGGGGGAGTCCGGCGCCGAGGGTCTTGGAGAGGGTCAGGATGTCGGGAACGACCCCGTCACGCATGAAGGCGAACCACGTCCCGGTACGGCACAGGCCGGTCTGCGCCTCGTCGAGGATGAGCAGCATCCCCCGCTCCTGGCACTTCTCCTTGATGGCGGCCAGGTACCCGAGCGGCAGCTCGACGACTCCGCCGGAGCTGAGGACGGGCTCGAGGATCATGGCGGCCAGCGCCCCGGTCGACTGGGCGTCGACGAGGGAGAACGCGAGGTCGAGCTGTCGGCGCCAGTCCAGGTGTCCGTTCTCGTCGACCACGTCGGGGCGGTACCCGTCAGGCACCGGGATGGCGAAGTTCCCGGGGGCCGCGGGCCCGTACCCCCGTCGACCAGCGCTGTAGGTCGCACCGACCGCGCCTTGGGTCATGCCGTGCCACGAGCGGGCGAAGGACACGATCTCGTGGCCGCCGGTGACGAGCTTGGCCAGTCGGATGGCTGCCTCGTTGGCCTCGGCCCCCGTCGAGAGCAGGAGCGTCTTGTCCAGCGGTGCCGGTACGGAGCCGGCCAACCGGCGGGAGAGGTCGACGACCGGGCGCGAGAGCATCCCGCTGTAGAGGTGGTCGAGCTCGCCCACCTGCCGCCGTACCGTCGCGACGATGTCAGGGTGCGAGTGCCCGAGGATCGCGCTCATCTGACCCGACGTGAAGTCGAGGATCCTCCGGCCGGCCTCGGTGTAGACGAAGCTGCCCTCGGCTCGGCTGATGATCTCCGGGACGAAAGGGCTCCCGTAGCGCATCACGTGGGAGTCCACGTCCGCCCAGAAGGCGGCATCCTCAGGTGGGGACGCTGATCGGTCAGAGGTTGCGAGCTCGCTCATCCGGCGACGCTACGCGGCGAGAAACGTCCGGATCCATCGCCTCATCTCCACCACGCTGTTCGGTCAGGCCGCACAGTAGGGTGCAAGACGTGCCCCTCAACCCGTGGCGGCTCCGGCTGCTGGACGTCTTCGACCGTGTCGGCACGGTGCGTGGAGTGGCGGCCGAGCTCTTGCTCAGCCCGTCGTCCGTCTCCCAGCAGCTCGCCCTCCTGGAGACGGAGACGCGATCCCAGCTCTTCGAGCGCTCAGGGCGGACCCTGCGTCTCACCCCGACCGGCCGCATCCTGGTCGAGAGGGCGCGGGACCTGCGCGACCACATGGACTCGATCGAGGTCGAGCTGCTCGACGTGACCCGGGGCACGGCCGGTCACCTGCGAGTCGCCGGGTTCGCCAGCTCGATCGAACCACTCCTGATCCCTGCCCTCCAGGAGGTGCAGGAGAAGTACCCAGGCCTGCAGATCGAGATCCAGGAGATCGAACCGCGCGCGAGCACCGCCGCCCTCGAGCAGGGCCTCTGCGACATCGCCATCACCGTCGACGAGGAGGACGGCGCCCTCCTGGTGCCGGGGGTCACGACGGTCCCGCTCACGACGGACCCGTTGCAGGTGGTGGTCCCCGCGGGTCACCGGGTCGCGGCCCTCGACGTGGTGCCCCTGGCCGAGCTCGCGCAGGACCGGTGGGCGCTGGACCTGCCCGGGACCTACCTCGGTGAGCTGGTTCCTCGGCAGTGCCGCAGGGAGGGCTTCGAACCTATCGTCGCCGGCCGGTTCTCGAGCTACGGCGTCCTGCTGGCGCACGTGTCCGCCGGGCTGTCCGTCGCCGTGCTTCCCGAGCTGGCGATCCCCGCCCGGCCAGGCCTGGTGCGCCGACCGACGACGGGCCTCGCGGACCGCAGGATCGTCGCGGCCGTGCGACGGGCGAACCGGGGCCGGCCCGCCGTGGCGGCTGTGATCGAGATCCTTCAGCGCCGTGCCCAGGACCTCGGCGGCGTAGGCGCAGGACCTGCTCGTTGACCGTGCTCGGGCGGACGGATCAGGAGCGTCCGGCCATCGTCGGAGCACCTGCCGCCCGGCGCGGTCGCGAAGGGAGGAGAGCCGCCGTGCTGAGGTGACGTGAGCGCCGCATCAGACGCATCGCGTTGGCGATGACGATCAGGACGGAGGCTTCGTGGACGAGCATCCCGATGGACATCGTCATCCCGCCCAGGAGGACGCCGACCAGCAGGAGCGCGACGGTGAGAAGCGCGATGGAGATGTTCTGGCGCATGGTGCGCACGGTGCGCCGGGCCAGGCCGATCGCCTCGGGGAGTCTGAGCAGGTTGTCGCCCATCAGCGCGATGTCCGCGGTCTCCACGGCCACGGCCGAGCCGGCCGCACCCATCGCGACGCCGATGTCGGCCGTCGCCAGGGCAGGGGCGTCGTTGACGCCGTCACCGACCATCGCCACCACGTAGCCCTGACGCTGCAGGTCGGCGACGGCCTCGAGCTTGTCCTCAGGCAGCAGGCCGGCCGCGACCTGGTCCACCCCTGTCGCCTTCCCGACGACCTGCGCCACCAGGGGGGAGTCCCCGGTGAGCATGACCACCGTCGTCACCCCGGAGGCGTGCAGGCGGTGGACCATCTCGGCCGCGTCGTCGCGGACCTCGTCCGCCACGGCGACCACCCCGATCACCGCGTCGTCGACGGCGACGATCATCGCCGTCCGTCCGGCGGCGGCGAGGTCGTCAGCGATGGCCGCGGCACCGACCGTGTCGGCGATGTCGTACTGCTCGAGGAGCGCGAGGTTGCCGATCAGGACGCGTCGGCCGGCGGTCGTGGCGGTGATGCCCTTGCCGGGAACCGGTTCGGTGTCCTCAGGGAGAGGCGGAGGGCGCAGACCCTCGGTGATCGCGGCGGCCAGGATCGGCCGGGCCAGCGGGTGCTCGGAGCCCGCTTCGGCGGCCGCGGCCCACGACAGCACCTCGGCGCGGTCCATGGCGGGGGCCAGCACGACGACGTCGGTCAGGTGCGGACGGCCCGTGGTCAGGGTCCCGGTCTTGTCGACAGCGACCGCGGTGATCGTGGCCGAGCGCTCCAGGAACTCACCGCCCTTGATGAGGACGCCGTCCTTGGCGGCCCGACCGATGCCCGCGACGACGGAGACCGGGATGGAGATCACCAGGGCGCCGGGGCAACCGATCACGAGCAAGGTCAACGCCAGGACCACGTCGCCGGAGACCAGGCCGGCGACCAGGGCCAGGAGCAGGATCGCCGGGGTGTACCAGGCCGAGAAGCGGTCGATGAACTGCGCGGTCCTCGCCTTGGCGTCCTGGGCGTCCTCCACGCGGTGGATGATCTGGGCCAGCGTCGTCTCGGCGCCGACCCCGGTGGCCCGGACCTGCAGGAAGCCTCCTTGGGAGACGGTGCCGGCGAAGACGCGGTCCCCCGTGGACTTCTCCACGGGGATGGACTCCCCGGTGATGGAGGCCTCGTCCAGGGCCCCGGTCCCGGCGAGGACCTCACCGTCGACGGGGACCTTGGCACCGTTCTTGACCAGCACCGTCGCCCCCGTGGCCACCGAGGCGGCGGGAACCTCGACCTGCGCACCGTCACGCATCACGACGGCGACGTCGGGGGCCACCGCGACGAGCTCGGCCAGGGCCGAGCGGGTCTTGTTCAGGGTGGCCGACTCCAGCGTGTGACCGATCGCGAACAGGAAGGTCACCGCAGCGGCCTCCCAGTACTGGCCGATGACGACGGCCCCGATCGCGGCGATCGCGACCAGCAGGTCGATGCCGACGACCCGGGCCCGCAGCGCACGGGCGGCCGTGGTCACGATCGGGGTACCGGCGACCACCGCGGCGGCAACCATGAGGACGTCACCCATCGGTCTCGGCACTGGCGCACGACCTACGACGAAGGACGCCAGGATCAGAGCACCGGAGACCAGCGGGACGGCCCACCGTCCGTTCCACCATGCGTGCAGCTTGGTCATCGCCGTCGTCCTTGTCTCGGGAGGTGGGACCCCGTGGTGGAGCCCTCGCTCCGACGCTAAGGACCGGTGGCCCGGGTGACGATGACGAGCATCAATCAACCGCATCGACACCTCGGTCCGGAGGGAAGTCGGCGCGGCACGGGCCGGGAACGGCGAAGCGCCACCGCCGAGGCGAGGGGCTGCTCGGCGGTGACGCGAGGACTGCGGGTCGACTGGTCAGAAGGAAGCCGGCCGGGCGACGAACCCTGCCTTGGCGACGGCCGCCACCAGGTCGTCCACGCTGACCTCGGCCAGGTCGTGATCGACCTCGATGCGCGCCGAGGCGAACTGGACCGTCACGCTGCTGACTCCGGGCAGGCGTCGGACCTGCTTCTCGATCTTCGACACGCAGGACGGGCAGGAGAAGCCCTCAGCGCGCAGGACCGTGCGGGTGGTGGCGGGAGCGGTGGTGCTCATCGTGATCCTTCTTCCTGGTCATGGGTGCGCCTCCTGGTGGGGCGCTGACCTCCACGCTAGGAGTGGAGCGCAGGACCGACGATGACGGGGATCAATCAGCTGCAGGACGAGCGTCCGGCGCGAGGTCGCGGCCGGTGCCCCTTGTCGCGGCGAGGCGTCCTCGATCGAGGATGGCCGTCCACCGACGTCCCGAGTCGATGATGCCGTCCTTGCGGAGCTGACTCATCACCCGGGAGACCGACTCCGGGGTCGACCCGGTCATGGCTGCCAGGTCGGTTCGCGAGAGCGGCAGCTGGATCAGGGTCGTGCCCGAGACGCTGTCCTGACCGAACTTGTCCGCCAGGCGCAGCAAGGTGCTCACGACGCGCTGCGCGACGGTCTCGGTGGACTGGGCCGCGACGTCGTCCCGGGCCAGGACGAGCAGTGCGGCGGTGTCGTCGATGACCCGTAGCGCGACCTGGGGGTAGGTGGTCAGGACATCACGGAAGGCCTGGGAGTCGATGCGTAGCGCACACGTGGTCGTCAGGGCACGGACCGTCTCGGGGTAGGTGGGTCGCCCCAGGGTGCGCATGCCGCCGACGAGGTCGCCGGGGGCGAGCAGGTCGACGACGACCTCCTGTCCGCTGACGGCGAGCCGGGATGCCTTCGCGCGCCCTGCCGCCAGGACGTAGAGGTGCTCGGCCTGGGCCCCGGCCGTGTAGAGCACGTCACCCTCGGCCCAGGACAGCGAGACCATGCGGCGCTCGACGCCGGCGAGCTCCTCCTGGGAGAGGCCAGCGAAGAGCGGAACCTGACCCAGGACCTTCATCCGCACCGGGAGCGGGCACTGGTGCGGCTCGGCGTCGCTCGAGCGCAGCGGAACCCTGCGCCGAGCTGGCGGGACATCGGCACCGGGGCGACCTTGCTCCGGTGTCACCGGGATCCTCCGATCATGGGTGAGCCTCGGTGGTCATCGACGGAGGAGGGGAGATCCGGAGAGCATGGCCGCTTCCTCTCTCACGCCGGGCAGCTCAGCGACCGACAGGCGGACGCTCACCTCACACTACGTCGAGGGCCCGTCAGCGCCCGTACGGGCCGTCGCGCGATCCGAGGCGAGCCGAGCGCAGGACGAGCAGGTTGTGCGACCCGAACAGCACAACAGGCCGCCCCGGACTTCTGCGGGACGGCCTGGTCGTGGTGATGCTGGTGGGCGATACTGGGATCGAACCAGTGACCTCTTCCGTGTCAGGGAAGCGCGCTACCGCTGCGCCAATCGCCCGTGTCGTGCTCAGGGTGGTGATGCGAGGTGGAGACGGGATTCGAACCCGTGTGGACGGCTTTGCAGGCCGCTGCCTCGCCTCTCGGCCACTCCACCGCAAGGCTCAAGCCCACGTCCGGTGCTGACCGTCACGGGTCTTCGCCTTCGAGCGGACGACGGGATTCGAACCCGCGACCCTCACCTTGGCAAGGTGATGCTCTACCACTGAGCCACGTCCGCGCGACACGTTCCGGGTGACCCCGGCGCCGTGCGCGTCCCAGACTCTAACCGAACGCCGGGACGGTCGTCCAACTGGCCCCGTGGCGCCGCTCTCGCGGGACCCGACGGCAGACGCGCAGGCCACCGCTACCGTGGCCCGGTGTCCACCAGGAGCAGCAGCGCGCCGCCTGTCCGCGGGCCCGCGACGCGCTCCGGCGCCGCCCAGGGTGCTGCGTGGTTCGCCGGGATCGAGGCGCGGGGCCCGGTCGAGTGCATCGACCTGCGTCGGGAGGCGCACCGCCTGGCCGACGGCGGGTTCTGGGCCGTGGTCGGCGACTTCGAAGGGACCGTCCGTGCGTGGCGCTTCGCCCACGTGGACCGGGGCCGCTCGGGTGCTCCCGCACGTCCCGGCCCGTGGAGCGGTCCGCCGGTCGGAGCCTGGCGGAGCTCGCTCTCCCGCGAGGAGTACTGCGCGGCGGTGGTGACCATCCGGGAGCGGATCCGGGCGGGGGAGGTCTACCAGGTCAACCTCTGCCGGGTCCTCGAGGCCGACCTGGCCCTCGGCGCCGGCGCCGAGCCCGACGCCCGCGGGCTCGCGGCCGTGCTGGCCGCAGGGAAC
>NZ_JALPKN010000660.1 GCF_023630195.1 Actinotalea sp. C106
GGCGTCTGCCCCGACGGCGTCGGCGTGTGGTCGCTGGCAGGCCCCGGCAGGTCGAGCCGTGCCGGCTTCGCGTCGGCCGTGAGGGGCAGCCGTGCGTCCACCACCCACCTCCGGCCCGCGGTCGGCCCGGCCTCGAGGGTCCCGCCGAGGGCCTCGGCCCGCTCGCGCATGGTCACCAACCCCCACCCCGCCCCGCGTGCGCCGCCGCCACCTCCCGTGCTGGTGACGCGGAGGTGGAGCACCTCGTCGTCGTGCTCCACGGCGACCTCGACCCCCGCGCCGTCGCCGTGCTTGACCGCGTTGGTCAGGGCCTCCTGGAGCACGCGGTACGCGGCCTGGTCCACGGCGGCGGGCAGGTCGGGAAGGTCGTCGAGGGCGCAGCCCCGGCGGGTCAGGTCGAGCCCCTGGGCCGTGATCGCGGCGAGCAGGGCGGGTGCCTCGCGCAGGCGCGGGGGCGAGGTCGCGTCGTCGGGCGCGGCCTGCTCGGGAGCCCTCGCGGCGTC
>NZ_JALPKN010000661.1 GCF_023630195.1 Actinotalea sp. C106
CGGACCTCGCCCTGCTCTGGCAGGACGGCGCAGCCCCGGGCCTGCACCCCGCGCCAGGGCTCGCCGAAGCCCTCGGTCCCTACCCCGCGGGTCTCGGGCCGTGGTTGTCCACGACCCTCGCGCGCCGCAGCGAGGACGGGCTCGCCCGGCTCGCGACCGCCCTCGACCTACCGCCGACCACCTCCCTCGACGACCTCGTCGAGCACGTGGGCGGCTCGAGGACCGTGACCACCCTCCTGGCCGGGGGCCCGCCCGGGGTGCGGCAGGTGCTCGACGCCCTCACCTGGGGTCCGCCCGTGGGCCGCTCCCCCGAGCCCGCGTCGGCCGGGGTCACCTCGGCCGCCCGGGCCGCGGTCGAGTGGCTGCTGCGCCACGGGCTGCTCTCGATCCAGGACCCCCAGCACGTCGTCCTGCCCCGCGAGGTCGCGCTGGTGCTACGTGAGGGCCGCACCCACCGCTCGCCCGCCACGGCCCCCGAGCCCGGGGGAGTCGGATCGTAGC
>NZ_JALPKN010000066.1 GCF_023630195.1 Actinotalea sp. C106
CCGATCCGACTTGGGGGGCCAGCCCGGTGGGCAGCAGCCAGCCAGGGTCGTCGTCCCCGCGCAGGGCGACGATCGCCTGGGCCGCGTCGGGACGCCACCGTGCGACGTCGAGCCCTGCCAGGGCCTCGGTCGCCTCGCGCAGGGCGTGCCGCAGCGCCTGCTCGGCCTCGGGGAGGGTGCCGACCACCCCGGGAAGCCGGGCTCGCCAGTCCTCGACCTCGTGCAGGTGCCACGTGACCAGGAAGCCGGGCTCGAGCTCGCTGCCGAACCCCTCGACCTCGGGCACGGCGGCCCACGAACGCTCCTCGTGATGGACCAGGACGCACTCACCGGCGTCGACCGCGAGGTCGGCCACGGAGGCCGGGACCCCGCTGACGTCCCCCGGGACCGGCAGCAGCGCGGCCACCTGGTCGGCCCCGGCCCAGCGGCGGAGCAGGTCCGCGAGCGGGGCGCCGTCGGGCACGAGGTCCTCGGCCCCCGTCACGGTGTGCGGCTCGTCCTCCTCCTGGACCGCACGCAGCGCGACGCCCACCGTCTGGGGGGAGGGCTCGCCCGGCCCGGTGCCCTGCAGCCACAGCGCGAGCAGGACGGCGCGGGGCAACGTCATGAGCTGGTCGACCTGGTCCACGGGACCAAACTACGGGCCCTGCGCCGTGGACCGCCCCCGGCGCCGCGGCGGGTAGGGTCGGTGACCATGACCGTGGTGCTGGACCTGCAGGACGTGAGCATCCGTCGAGGGCCCAAGACGATCCTCGACTCCGTGAGCTGGACCGTTCAGGAGGGGGAACGCTGGGTCGTGCTCGGGCGCAACGGCGCCGGGAAGACGACCCTCCTCCAGATCGCCTCGGGACGCATGCACCCCAGCGCGGGCACCGCCCACGTGCTCGGGGAGCGGCTCGGCGCGGTGGACGTCTTCGAGCTCCGTCCCCGGATCGGGGTGGCCTCGGCCGCGCTCGCCGACCGGATCCTGCCCTCGGAGAGCGTGCTCGACGTCGTGCTGACCGCTGCCTACGGCATGACCGGGCGCTGGCGGGAGCAGTACGAGGACCTCGACCACGAGCGCGCCCGGACGCTGCTCGAGGTCTTCGGCGTGGGGGACCTCGCCGGGCGGACCTTCGGCACCCTGAGCGAGGGCGAGCGCAAGCGGGTCCAGATCGCCCGCTCGCTCATGACCGACCCCGAGCTGCTGCTGCTCGACGAGCCCGCCGCCGGGCTGGACCTGGGAGGCCGTGAGGAGCTGCTCGCGGCCCTCGCCGAGATCGCCCAGGACCACCGGGCGCCCGTCCTGGTCCTGGTGACCCACCACGTCGAGGAGATCCCCGAGGGGTTCACCCACGGTCTTCTGCTCCGTGACGGTCAGGTGCACGTCGCGGGCCCCCTCGAGGAGGTCCTGACCGCGGAGCACCTGTCCGCGGCCTTCGGCACCGACCTCGAGGTCGAGCGGCACGAGTCACGCTGGAGCGCGCGCGCCCGGAGGTGAGGTGGCTGCGGCGGTCCGTCGACTCAGCTCTGTCGTCCGGCGCCAGGAGCCACGCTCGCACTAGGATCAAGAAGCCATCGACGACGAGGGGGCGGTGTGGACCAGATCGAGATCCACTGGGTGTGGTGGCTGATCGCCGCGGTGGCACTGGGCGTCGTCGAGGTGCTGACCCTCGACCTGGTCCTGCTCATGTTCGCGATGGGCGCCCTCGCGGCGATCGGCGCGAACCTGCTCGATGCGAGCATCACCGTCCAGGTCCTCGTCTTCGTGGCCACGTCTCTTGTCATGCTGCTGGGCCTGCGGCCCTACCTGCTGCGCAACCTGCGCCGCCGTACCCCGCTGGTCGAGACCAACGCCGCGGGTCTGGTGGGTCGTCTGGCCCTGACCCTCTCCGAGGTCACCAGCCGCGGCGGGAGCGTCAAGCTCGCCGGTGAGCAGTGGACGGCCCGCACCGGCCGGTCGGACGAGATCCTCGAGGCCGACGTCGAGGCGCGGGTGACCGCCATCGACGGCGCGACCGCGGTCGTCACCGGCCTCGAGACCCCACCGATCCAGCACGACGACGTGGGCGGGGCCGACCCGGCCCGGCCCGACGGCACGACCCCGCCCCACCACCCTGAGGACAGGTCATGATCGACAACCCGACCGTCAGCGCCAACCAGCTGATCATCTACCTCGTGCTGGGCCTGGTGGCCCTGTTCGTGATCATCACCCTCATCCGGGCGGTGCGCATCGTGCCGCAGGCCCAGGCCTTCATCGTCGAGCGTCTGGGGCGCTACTCGCGCACCCTCCACGCCGGGCTGCACCTGCTCATCCCCTTCGTCGACCGGGTCCGCGCGGGGGTGGACCTGCGCGAGCAGGTCGTCTCCTTCCCGCCCCAGCCCGTGATCACCTCGGACAACCTCGTGGTGAGCATCGACACGGTCATCTACTTCCAGGTGACCGAGCCCAAGTCAGCGGTCTACGAGATCGCCAACTACATCCAGGGCATCGAGCAGCTGACCGTCACCACGCTGCGCAACGTCGTCGGGTCGATGGACCTCGAGCAGACCCTCACCAGCCGCGACCAGATCAACGGACAGCTGCGCGGGGTGCTCGACGACGCGACCGGTCGCTGGGGTGTGCGCGTCAACCGGGTCGAGCTCAAGTCGATCGACCCGCCGCAGTCCATCCAGGGGTCGATGGAGCAGCAGATGCGCGCCGAGCGTGACCGTCGCGCGGCCATCCTCACGGCTGAGGGCGTCAAGCAGTCGCAGATCCTCACCGCCGAGGGCGAGAAGCAGGCCGCGATCCTGCGGGCCGAGGGAAGCGCCCAGTCCGCGATCCTCAACGCCGAGGGTGAGGCCCGCGCCATCCTCCAGGTCTTCGACGCCATCCACCGCGGGGACGCCGACCCCAAGCTGCTCGCGTACCAGTACCTGCAGATGCTGCCCGAGGTCGCCAAGACCGACTCGAACAAGGTCTGGTTCATCCCGACCGAGTTCACCGCGGCGCTCAACTCGATCAGCAAGGGCTTCGGGGTCGGTCGTGCGGACGAGGACGAGAGCAGCCCCGCGCGGCCTGCCGGCACCTCGCCCCTCAAGGTCGAGGACATCGGCCCGACGGCGCTGACCGACCCGGCCGAGGCCCTGGCCGCCGCGAAGCGGGACTCGGAGGCGGCCGCGAAGGACGCCACGAGCGCCGGGACCCTGAGCGGGCGGGGGCGCGCACCGAAGGCCGGTCAGGACGCACCGGCTCCGGCCTCACCGGCACCCGAGCCGCCGATGCCGCAGCCCGGCAGCGAGCAGCCCGGCAGCGAGCAGCCTGGCAGCGAGCAGCCCCCCGCCTGACCACGTGCCCCTCCACCACCTCACCGCGGTCGACGACACGCGGCTCGACGACTACGCCCGCCTCACGGACGTCGCCCTACGCTCCAAGCACGAGCCCGCCAAGGGCATGTACATCGCGGAGAGCTCGACGGTGATCCGCCGGGCCGTCGCGGCCGGGCACCGGCCCCGGTCGTTGCTCATGGCCGAACGCTGGCTGCCGGACCTCGCCGACCTCATCGAAGAGGTGGGGGCCGGGCCCGACGGCGACGTGCCCGTCTTCGTAGCCGAGCCCGCCCTCCTCGAGGAGATCACGGGCTTCCACCTGCACCGCGGGGCCCTGGCCGCGATGCACCGCCCACCGCTGGCCTCGGTGCACGACCTGCTGAGCGGGGCGCGCGGCGGTGCCGGGGCGCGCCGGGTCGCCGTGCTCGAGGACATCGTGGACCACACCAACGTCGGTGCGGCGTTCCGCAGCGCGGCGGCCCTCGGGGTGGACGCGGTGCTGGTCACCCCCCGCTGCGCGGACCCGCTCTACCGGCGCAGCGTGCGCGTCTCGATGGGCACGGTGTTCCAGGTGCCGTGGACGCGGATCGACCCCTGGCCCGAGGGGATCGCGACGCTACGGGCCGAGGGGTTCGTGACCGCTGCCCTCGCGCTGTCCGAGGGGGCGGTGACCCTCGACGAGCTCGCGGCTGACCCTCCCGAGCGGCTCGCCCTGGTGCTGGGCACCGAGGGGGACGGCCTGCGCCGCGCGACCGTCGAGGGGGCCGACACGGTCGTGCGGATCCCGATGGCCGGGGGAGTGGACTCGCTCAACGTGGCTGCGGCTGCCGCGGTGGCGTTCTGGGCCACCCGCGTCGCGCCGCCCTGAGCTCCACGCAACGCTGAGTCCTCGTCAGCTCGGGCCCTAGTCCGCCCGAGCTGACCCTGGGACGACCACCCCCGCGGTACCGAGCCCGAGCCGGTTCGGTGTCGCGGCGGAGCGATGCTCAGGATGCTGGTTCGATCTCGCTCTCGACGACCCACTTGTGGTTGGTCATGGTCATCCCGTCCACCTCGAAGTCGACGATGTAGACGGTCTCCCCGGTCGAGCTGGCGATCATGGCCGTCGCGCCGTCCATGCCGGTCATGTGCTCGGCGGCCAGTGTCACCTCGGCGCCGTCGGGCAGGAGGTCCTCGCCGACGTCGCGGATCTCCTCCTGCACGACCCAGCGGTGGTCCTCGACCCGGTCACCACCGGTCGTGGGTGTGTAGTCGACGGCGTAGGTGTAGGTCTCGTAGGCGCCGACGACCGTCGCCGTCGCGCCGTCCATGCCGGCCATGTGGTCGGCCGTCAGGATCACCTCCGCGCCTACCGGATACCTGGGCTCATCGCGCTCCGTCATGCCCTCGGGTGCAGGGCCGCCGTCAGCGGGGTGGTCGTGGCCTTCGTGATCGTCGCGATCCCGGTGGCTCTCGGAGGGCGGCGCCTGCGCCTCCTCCGAGACGGGTGCGGAGCAACCGCTCATCAGGGTCGCGGTGACGAGCACCCCGAGGGTCATGGTCCTGCCCAGACGTCCGGTCATGAGAGAGGTCCTTCCTTTCGTGCTGCTTCTTGTACCCGGAGGCAACCGTGACGCGTGATGGTCATGGGGCTTGGTCCTGCGGAGGGTGATGCGTCGACAGCTCGAGCACGCGGTCAGCAGCGTCCACCGTGTCTTGGCGGTGAGCGACGACGAGGGTGGCACGCTTGTCGGAGGAGCTGAGGAACTCCATGATCGCGGCGTCGGCCTCGTGGTCGAGCGACGCGGTCGCCTCGTCGAGGACGAGGACGTGTGGGTCTCGTAGCAGGGCGCGAGCGATCGCGACGCGGGCACGTTGTCCGCCGGAGAGCCCGTGGCCATGCTCGCCGACCGGCGTGTCGAGCCCGAGGGGCAGTCCGACGTCCGGACGGAGCAGTCCGACCTCGAGGGCAGCACGTTCGACGGCGGCAGCAGGGGCGTCGGGCTCGCCGAGAAGGACGTTCGTGCGCACGGTGCCACGCAGCAGCGGTGATGACTGCGGCACGATGGCGACGATGCGACGCAGGGCGTCGTCGGGAAGGCCTCGAACATCGACCCCGTCGATGCGGACCGCACCTGAGTCCGGGTCCCACAGCCGCAGCGCGAGCCGAGCAGCCGTGGTCTTGCCTGCGCCGGACGTACCCGTGAGAGCGACGACCTCTCCAGGCCTCACGTGCAGCGAGAACTCCCGCAGCACGGTGTGAGCGCCGTCGTAGGAGAAGGTCACGGAGTCGAGCACGAGTCCGCGTTCTCCTTCTGGCCGCGCTCCCTCCGTCCTGGTCGGCTCGTCAGCGCCGGGCACTTCCTCATCAACGGCAGGCGGCATGTCGAGCACGTCGACGATCCGTCGGGCGGCTGCACGCAGCGTCCCTGTGCTGCGCAGCAGATCCGCGATCTGCGCGGCTGGACCCAACCCGGCGACGGCGACGGTCAGAGCGAGCGGGATGTCGGCCGGTGACACGGCCGCGCTGTCGAGCCGCGCGATGACGAGGGTGCCGAGTGCTGCGGTGGCGAACAGGAGGTCCCCGATGCCACGCTCTGCTCCCAGTCGTGACGCCTCACGCTGCTGCAGGTGTCCGTGAGCGCGGGTCGCCGCGGAGACCCGCGCGAGCTGGGCGTCAAGCGCGTCAGCCCCCGCGAGCTCGCGAAGCCCTCGGACCGTGTCGAGGACCTGCGAGCGGAGGTGGGCCGCCCCCGTCGCGAGCTCGAGGTTGTCGAGCCTGGCGCGCCGCGCCGTTGCCATGGGGACCACCACCCCGACGACGAGGAGTGGCACCCACACCAGGAGCAGGAGGGGGCTGATGGTCGCTGACGCGGCAACGCTGACGCTGAGGACGAGTCCTGCTCCGAGTGTCTGGGCGATGGTGTGGGCGTAGAGCCACTCGAGGGTCTCGATGTCGGCGACGACGGTCGTGGTGAGGTCACCGGAGTGCCGGTGGCGAGTGCGTGCCGGCAGTGCACGACGCAGCGCGTCGAAGACGCGACCGCGCAGGACCCCGATGAGCCGGTAGGCGAGGTCGTGGGACACCCAGGACTCACGCCATGCGGCGCCGGCTGCGATCAGGCCGAGCGTGACGAGTCCCACCGCCGTCGAACCGAGCGGGACGGCCTCGCCCGTGATCGCATGACCGACCGTCGTAGCCAGCCCGAGCGCGATCGCCAGGACAGCGGCCTGGGCGACGACGTTCCACACGACCGTCTCGACGAAGAGCCGTCGGTGGGTCGCCACGACCGGCAGCATCCGCAGGATCGATCTCATCGGGCGGCACCGGTGAGTGACCGGGGCGTCGGCGGGCCCGTTCCCGCAGCCACGACCCGCCCGCCTTCGAGCTCGAACCACCGATCAGCATGAGCGCACGCGCCTGCACGGTGGGCGACGATGACGATGGTGCGGGCCCCACCCCATCCCGCGACGGCGCGCATGACGCGCCGTTCGGTCTCGGGATCGAGCGCTGACGTCACCTCGTCCAGCACGAGGACGGGCGCTCGGGACACCAGAGCACGCGCTACGGCGAGACGCTGACGCTGACCGCCTGAGAGCTGCGCCCCGTCCTCGGCGAGGACGGTGTCGTATCCCTGCGGCAGAGCGAGCAGCACGTGGTGGATCTCTGCGGCGCGTGCGGCGAGCTCGAGCTCGGTGTCGGTGGCGTCAGCGCGGTAGAGACGCAGGTTGTCGCGCACCGACCAGGCGAACAGCACAGGGTCCTGCGCGACGACGACGACGCTCTGGGAGCGCGCGGTCCGGCTGTAGGTGCGCAGGTCGACCTCCCCGACGAGCACGGTTCCGTGATCTGGGTCCATGTCGCGCTCGAGGAGCCTTGCCAGGGTGCTCTTTCCCGAGCCGGAAGCTCCGATGATGGCGACAGTCTCACCGGGTGGCACCCGCAAGGTCACGTCGGTGACGCCCACGTCGGTCTCGGGGTACCGGTATGTCGTCCCGACGAGCGCTATCGATGAAGGGGCGGGGGCGGGGTCGTGACGACGTCCGTCCTCCGGCACCGCGGGCTGGGCGGACAGCACCTCGTCCAACCCGTCGACCGCGGTGAGCCCGAGGTAGCCGGCGTGCCAGTGCCGTGCGAGGTCGATCACGGGTCGGAAGCACTCGCGAGCGAGCAGCAGGACGGTGACCACGTCGGCCGGTCGCAGGACGCCGTGTGCCGCGTCGCTGATCGCGGCCAGGACCGCCAGGACCGTCCCGACCTGCAGTGCCAGGACACCGGTCCCGGTGTCGACGAGCGACCAGCGCAGCTGGTTCATGGTGGAGGTGCGAAGGCCCTCCGCCTGGGCGGCCAGACGACGACCAACGCGCTCAGAGGCGCCGAAGAAGCGCAGCAGGGGGATCGACTGCAGCGCTTCGACGTAGTGCCCGGCGAGCTCCTCGAACTGCCTCCAGCGCCGCCGACCGTGGCGCACGAGCCGGAGATCGCCGAGGCGGGGCAGCAGAACGGCGACCGTGGTCGCGACGGCGAGCACCCCGGCCGCCCGCGGGGAGTAGGTCCCCACGAGCAGCACGACGCCGACAGGCACGAGCATCACGACGACGAGCTGGGGCAGGTAGCGCGTGCAGTAGGCGTCGAGTCCGTCGACCCCGTCCAGCACGGTCGCCGCGATACGCCCGGAGCTGCGTTCGGCAGCCGGGACGGCAGCGAGATGATCGAGCAGGCGCGCACGGAGCCGCCCCCGGACCCGGACCCCGACCCGGGTCGCCATCGGTTCCTGAGCCCACACGACGAGGGCGCGCAGGAGGGCGACCCCAGCCAGGACCATCAGCTGCGGCAGTGCCTGCTCGTCACCCCGCACGATGGCGCCCACCGCCGCCCCGGCGTAGATCGCGAACACGACGTGCAGGACGCACAGGAGGATGCCGAGGGCGGCCAGGGTAGCGACCGAGCCGGAGACGACCCCGGCGAGCTGGAGGAGTCTGCGGTGGAGCACGGGTCAGAACGCGTCGGGGTAGAGCTGCTCAGAGATCTGTCGCACGATCGAGATGTTCCCGAGAGTGCCCGGGAACACGTCAGCACTGGAGACGGCGATGAGACGCCCCTCGCGTACGGCGGGCATGTCGGGGAACGTCGAGGTGAGGTAGTCCCGGGTCGCGGCCTCGTGCATGTCGTCGTAGACGCTGAACACGAGCGCGTCCGGCTGCTCCGCGGCGAGCGACTCCGGCGTGATCGGCGCGGCGAAGAAGTCGTCGAAGGCTGACTGGTCGGGCGCGTAGACGCTGTCGGCTCCGGCACGCTGCAAGATGTCGTACTCCACACCGGCACCGATGGCCGACACCGTCGTGCCCTCGACGTACACCTGAGCGACTCGTAGCTGCTCGACGTCGGCGATCGCCGCCGCGACCTCGTCCAGCTCGGCCTGGCTCTGCTCGACCAGCTGGGCGGCGGTGTCCTGGACCCCGAAGATCTCGCCCAGGTTCTCCAGGTCCGTGAACAGGTCGTCGACCGCACCGGACATGCGTCGCTCGGCGCACCCTCCCGTGGCCACGTACACGGCGGCCCCCGCCTGCTCGATCTGCTCGATGCTCGCGAAGCCCTGCTCGGCCGTGAACTCGTACGTCGTGGGCGAGTAGACGAAGTCTGGTTCGACAGCCAGGAGGTCCTCACGAGCAGGTGGCATGACGTCACCGATGACCGGCACGTCCTCAGCGAGGTCGGCGACGTCTCCGGGCAGGGCCTGTGCGCCGGCCTGGGCCTGGCCGGCGAGGCGGTCGGCAAGCCCCAACCGCAAGAGCAGCTCTGTCTGGGCGGGGTGCATCCCGACCGCAGCGGAAGGTGCGCTGTCGATGACGACCTCGCGGCCGCAGTTCTCCAGCGCTGCAGCAGAGGACACGGCACTGTCCTCGGTGGTCGAGGCCTGGTCGGTCGAGACCGCCTGACCGCAGCTGGCAAGGAGCGCGATCGCGAGTGCGGAGACCGTCGCGCGACCAGCTGCGGTCGAGAGACGGGGGGAACTGGTGGTGGTCATGGGTGGGGTGCTCTCTACGTGGAAGACGGGACTGGGGCGGAGGTTCTGACGACGGCTGTGGGCAAGGGTCGGAACGCGAGCACCGGCGGGTCACCGAGCACCCGCACGTCGATGGCGAACGTCGCACGGATGAGGTCTGGGGTCAGGACGGCTCCGGGCGCGCCGTCCGCCACGACGTGCCCGGCTGCCAGCACGACGACGCGGTCGCAGTACTGAGCTGCGAGGTTGAGGTCGTGCAGCGCGGCGATGACGGTGCGTCCGAGGCCACGGACGGTGCTCATCAGGTCGTGCTGGTGGCTGATGTCGAGGTGATTGCTGGGTTCGTCGAGCACGAGGACGGGGCTGCGCTGTGCCAGCGCGCGCGCAAGCATGACCCGCTGCCGCTGCCCACCTGAGAGTGAGGCGACCATTCGGTCGGCGAGGTCGTCGACCTCGGTGCTGCGCATGGCCTCCTCGACGATGGCCACGTCCTGTGCGGTGTCGCGTCCGAAGGAGGCGTGGTGCGGTCCTCTGCCGAGCAGCACCGTCTCGTACACGTCGAGGTCGAACTCGGTGCTCGGGTCCTGAAGCATGACAGCCACCCGACGAGCAGCCTCTCGCGAGCTGAGGGTCAGCACGTCGTCACCGTCGACCCGCACTGCGCCGGCGCTCGGTCGAACAGCCCGGTAGAGGGTGCGCAGCAACGACGACTTCCCGCTGCCGTTCGGGCCCACGAGCCCGACGAGCTCACCGGGCTCGACGACGAACGAGGCCCCGTGGACGACCTCGCGACCTCCGAGCGTGACACCCACCCTGTCGATCTCGACCCTCATCGGCCGAGCCCAGCTCGGTCGGCACCGTCGCGGCGCATGAGCCACAGGAAGAAGGGGGCCCCGACGATCGCGGTCAGGATGCCGAGCGGGATCTCCGTCGGGGCAGCCACGGTGCGGGCGAGCAGGTCCGCTGCCATGAGGAACACGGCACCGCCCAGCACGGTCACGGGCAGGGTACGGCGGTGGTCAGCACCGACGCAGATGCGCGCGACATGGGGCACGACGAGCCCGACAAAACCGATGCCACCAGCGACCGACACCACGGTGCCGGTGAGCAAGGACGCGACGACGAGCAGGACGGCACGTAGCCGGGTCGCGTCCACGCCCAGAGAGGCGGCTGACTCGTCCCCGGTCATCAGCGCGTTGAGCGAGCGAGCGAGGCCAGCGGCGACGGCACAGCTGACGCCGAGAGCGATCGCCGGCCCGAGAAGGTTCGGCATGGTCGCGGCGGAGACGCTGCCCAGCAGGAAGAACAGGACGCTCACCACGTTCTGCGCGTCAGTGGAGATCGTCAGATAGCTGGTGATCACGCTGAACAGGCTGCCGAGCGCGACTCCGGACAGGATCATGCGGGTGGGGGACAGGGCGCCGTTCTTGCGGGCGAGCGCGGCGACACAACCGCACGCCACCAGTGCACCGGCGAACGCCGCGACGTTCAGGGAGAGACCGCCGACGGCAGCTGAACCGAGCACGATGACCAGGACCGCGCCGACGCTCGCGCCAGAGGAGACTCCCAGGATGTAGGGCTCGGCGAGCGGGTTCCGCACGGTGACCTGCATGAGTGCGCCAGCGAGTGCGAGACCTGCACCCGCGAGTCCCGCGAGCAGCACCCGCGGGATGCGGAACTGCCAGACCGCCTGGTCCTGCAACGGAGTCAGAGAACCGTCGCTCATCCACGGCATCCCCGGTGCGAGGTGGCCCACGACGATCTGAGCAGCCTGCAGCGGCGTCACCTCGACCGACCCCACGGCCCCTGACACCACGACGAGCGAGGCTCCGACCAGGGCAAGACCAGCGCTGAGCACCGCAGTTCGTCGAGCGAGCGGACGACGAGTTGCGGCGACTTCTCGCGGCGTCGTGACGTCGGTCACGGTGCGATGAGAGTCGACAGCATGGCAGCACCATAACGAGACTCGTTATCACTGCCTAATCTGGTCAGCTCCGAGGCCGGGGCTGGGTCTTCGGCGGTGCGGGCTCTAGTCGAGCCGGGGGAGGGAGAGGTCCTCGACGACCTCGGCTCCGGGCAGCTGTGCGAGGAGGTCCCCGGGCAGGGCCAGCTTGGAGTGGCGGACGCCGCTGCCGATCACCACGTCCCCGGCAGCGGGCACCCGGGAGTCGACCAGCACGCGCCACGGGGTGGGCAGGCCGACCGGGGTGATCCCGCCGTACTCCATCTGCGACTCCTCGACGGCGCGATCCATGGCGAGGAACGAGGCCTTGCGCACGTCGAGCAGACGCTTGACGACGGTGTTGACGTCGGCGCGGGTCGTGGCGAGCACCACCGCTGCGGCGACCCGCTCCTGGCCGGCGCGCCGTCCGGCGACCAGCACGCAGTTCGCCGAGGCAGCGAGGGGCAGGTCGTGGGCCTCGGTCAGCGCTGCGGTGTCGGCCAGCCCTGGGTCGATCTCGGTCACGTGGACGGCGGTGGCGACCGCAGGCTGACGCTCGGCCCAGGCGCGCAGGGCCGCCAGGGTGCTCGGGGCGAGGAGGTCGGGGTGGTCGAGGGCCGGGGACCAGGTCAGGGTGCCGAGCTGCATCAGCCCATCATCGCTGGAAGGTCGGTGTCAGGGTCGCGCGGGCCAGGGTGTGGAACAGCGACAGGAAGGCGACCTTGGTGGGCGTCGTGGTCTCGTCGACGTCGAGCCGGTCGACGTCGAGGGCGTGGACCGCGAAGACGTAGCGGTGCACGCGGTCACCCTCGGGCGGGGCAGCTCCGGTGAAGCCGGTCCCGCTGCCGTCGTTGCGCACCTGGACCGCGCCCTCGGGCAGGTGCGCCCCGTCGGCGGAGCCTGCCCCGGTCGGCAGCGAGGTCGTGCTCGCGGGGAGGTTCGCGACCGTCCAGTGCCAGAAGCCGGCGGGGGTCGGGGCGTCGGGGTCGAAGCACGAGACGACGAGGCTGCGGGTGCCCTCGGGCAGGCCCTCCCAGGCGAGGTGGGGTGAGGTGCTGCCGCCCTCGGCGCTGTGGGTCTCGGCCATCGGGGTGCCGTCGGACACGTCCTGGCTGGTCAGCGTGAAGCTGGGGACGGTCGGCAGCTGGTCGTAGGGCTCGGGGGCGAGGGGGCGGTGCAGGTCCATGGGTCCTCCGCGGGGTCGTGGTCGTGCGACCCATCCTCCACGGCTCGCGCGGGGGCGCATCCCGGCGGGTGTGGGCTCGCTCACCCGTGTGCTCGCAGCGGATTGACACCGGTCGGGTGTCAGCGTCTACTGAGATGCTCGAACACGTGTTCGAACTGTGCACCAAGGGCTGCGCTGGTGATGTGGCCGGTGCGGCCGGGGAGGAGGGGCGGTGAGTGCGGTCAGCGTGGCCTCGGCCTCCCTCGACGAGGACCGGGCGGCACGTGCCCGTGCGGTCCTCGCGAAGGCCGAGGAGCGCACCGGCGCGAGCCGGTGGGTACGTCCGGTCCGCCCCCTCGAGCCGGTCGACACCGAGATCCCGTCGTCCCCGGTGCGGGCCGCCGAGGGGCATGCTGCCGAGGAGCCCGCAGCAGGGGAGCTGGTGCTGCCCGTCCCGGCTCACCTGAGCGGCCTGCTGCCCCGCGGGGGGCTCGAGCGCGGCAGCACCGTGGTGGTCGCCGGCTCGACCTCGTTGGCCCTGTCCCTCCTGGTCGAGGCGTCCCGTGCCGGAGGGTGGGTCGCGGTGGTGGGACTGCCGCGCGTGGGGGTCCTCGCGGCGCACCAGCTGGGTCTCGTCCTGGACCGGGTCGCCCTGGTGCCCGCGCCGGGACCGGACGGTCCGACGGTGGTCGCCGCGCTGCTCGACGGCGTGGACGTGGTCGTCGTCGGGCCGGAGTTGTGCCCGTCCCCGTAGTTCGTGAAAGCGACCCACCCGGTGTAGAGCACCACGAAGATC
>NZ_JALPKN010000067.1 GCF_023630195.1 Actinotalea sp. C106
CGTCCGACTTCGGCGGCGCCGCGGGCCGTCCTCGCCCCGGGCAGCGCCCTCGGCCTCGCGGAGCTGCTCGGGCTCGTGGCCGCCGTGGTGCTGAGCGTGACCGCCGGTCTGGTCGCGGTCCTGCGGGAACGTAGTCGGCTGCCGTTCACCCTGACGATGGGCGTCGCGGTCGTGTGCGTGGCGCTCCTGGTGGGAGCCGGGCCCGCGCTCGTGGCGGGCTGAGGACTGCGGTCCACCGCGCGCAGCGGCTCACCTCGTCGTACCGTCGAAGGACCATCACCGACACGAGGAGCTGGCACATGGGCACCGATGACAAGGCACGCAACACCGCCGAGGGCTGGCAGGGCAAGGCCAAGGAGGCGATGGGCTCCGCGACCGACGACCGCGACCTCGAGGCCGAGGGCAAGGCCGACCAGTCCTCGTCGAAGCTGAAGCAGGCCGGCGAGAACGTCAAGGACGCGTTCAAGAACTGACCGGCCCTGCGTGCGGGCGGCGACCAGACGGTCGCCGCCCGCTGTCGCGTCCGGGTGAGGGCCCTAGGCGTCGCCGGGTCTGCCGCGACGGTAGAGTGGGTCGGTCGAGAGGGGAACGGATGGGACACGGGCACCGCCAGATCGGTGAGGTCGCCGAGCGCACCGGGCTGTCCTTGCGCACCATCCGCTACTACGAGGAGGTCGGCCTCGTGAGCCCGGCCTCTCGGTCCCACGGCGGCTTCCGGCTGTACGCCGAGGCCGACATCGCGCGGCTCGAGCTCATCAAGCAGATGAAGCCCCTCGACTTCACCCTCGAGGAGATGCGGGACCTGCTGACCACCCTGGACGAGATCGAGGACGCGGCGGCCGGTCCTGGGCCGCAGGAGGCCCTCCTCGAGCGCCTCGAGATGTACCGCCTGGCCGCGCAGGAGCGCTGCGTGAGCCTCCAGCGTCAGCTCGACCAGGCGCAGAGCTTCGCCGAGAGCCTGAGCACCGAGCTCGGACGCCGCAGCAACGCGAGGGCCCCACGGTGACGGCCACGACCACCAGCCCGGCCGACCTCGCCCTCGAGACGCGGCGTCGGCGGAGCATCGCCGTGATCTCGCACCCTGACGCGGGCAAGTCGACCCTGACCGAGGCCCTCGCGCTGCACGCCCGCGCGATCACCGAGGCCGGGGCCGTGCACGGCAAGCAGGGACGCGACGGCGTCGTGTCCGACTGGCTCGAGATGGAGCAGAAGCGCGGCATCTCGATCACCTCGGCGGCGCTGCAGTTCGAGGTCGACGACCTGGTCATCAACCTGCTCGACACCCCGGGCCACGCGGACTTCTCCGAGGACACCTACCGCGTGCTCACGGCCGTCGACGCCGCGGTGATGCTGCTCGACTCGGCCAAGGGGCTCGAGCCTCAGACCCTCAAGCTCTTCGAGGTGTGCCGCCGCCGGGGTATCCCGGTGATCACCTTCGTCAACAAGTGGGACCGTCCCGGGCGGACCGCCCTCGAGCTGTGCGACGAGCTCGAGCAGCGGATCCAGCTCAAGCCCACCCCGGTGACGTGGCCCGTCGGCGAGGCGGGGGACTTCCGTGGTCTGCTCGACCCGGTGACCGAGGAGGTCACCCTCTACCGTCGCGCCCCGGGAGGCGCAGCCCTCGCCGAGGAGGAGCACCTCGACGCCGACGCGGCGCGGGCTGCGTTGCCCGAGCTGGTCGAGGAGGCGATCGACTCGGTCGGCCTGCTCGACGCCGTCGACCGGGACTCCTTCCTCGCCGGGAGCACGACCCCCCTCCTGTTCGGTGCGGCCCTGGCGAACATCGGCGTCCGGCAGCTCCTCGACGTCGTCGGGACCCTGGCCCCGGCCCCGGACGACCGGCCCGCGCTCGACGGCGCCCGCCGGCCCGTCGGCGCCCCGTTCAGCGGGTTCGTCTTCAAGATGCAGGCCGGCATGGACACCAAGCACCGTGACCACGTGGCCTTCGTCCGTGTGTGCTCGGGGGAGTTCCAGCGCGGCATGGTGGTCACCCACGGCCAGACGCGTCGGCCCTTCGCGACCAAGTACGCCCTCTCGGTCTTCGGCCGCTCGCGCGACACCATCGAGACGGCCTACCCGGGCGACGTCGTCGGCCTCGTCAACGCCACGAGCCTGTCCGTCGGCGACAGCCTCTACGACGGTGACGGTCCGCCCGTCGTCTTCCCCCCGATGCCCGTGTTCGCCCCGGAGCACTTCGTGGCAGCCCGGGCTGCCGACCCCGGCCGCTCCAAGCAGTTCCGCAAGGGCATCGCCCAGCTCGAGCAGGAGGGCGTCGTCCAGGTGCTGGTGTCCGAGGCTCGCGGTGACGGCTCGCCGATCCTCGCGGCCGTCGGCCCCCTGCAGTTCGAGGTAGCGACCTTCCGCATGGAGCACGAGTTCAACGCGCCGATCCGGGTCGACCACCTGAGCTACTCGGTCGCGAGGCTCGCCACCCCCGAGGACGTCCAGGCCCTGGCCGGGCGCGGCGGGGTGGAGATCGCCCGCCGGGCCGACGGCGTGACCCTTGCCCTCCTCGAGAGCGTGTGGCGCCTGCGTTCCCTGCAGCGCGACAACCCCGAGCTGAGCCTCGAGCCCCTGCCCGCAGGGACCGAGTGAGTCTGCTCCGCAGCCCTCGGCACGCCCTGTCCCCGGACGGCTTCTACGGGTGGCACGTCGTCGCCTACGCGAGCGTCGCGCTGGCCGCCACGGGCCCCGGGCAGACGGTCGGGGTCTCGCTCTTCATCGACCCGCTGATCGAGGACCTCGGGGTCTCCCGGTCCGCGATCTCGACGGCATACATGATCGGGACTCTTGCCGGTGCGGTCGCGCTCCCGTGGATCGGACGCGTGATCGACCGGGTCGGCGTGCGTCGGACCATGGCGGGCATCGGCGTCGTCTTCGCTGCCGTGCTGTTCCTGCTCTCCTTCGTGTCCTCGATCGTCGGGCTGACGGCGGGATTCGTCGGGATCCGCATGGCGGGCCAGGGAGCGCTGGGCCTGACCGCGACCACTGCCGTGGCCGTGTGGTTCCACCGCAGACGAGGGTTCGCGGTGGGGATCGTCAGCGCGGTCGGCGCCCTCGGGATCTCCTCGACGCCACTGCTTCTGGAGTACTTCCTGCTGGACCTGGGCTGGCGCACCGCGTGGCGCGTCGAGGCGCTGGCGATCCTCCTGGTCGTCGTCCCGCTCGGCCTGCTCGGGATGCGCGACCGGCCCTCGGACCTCGGGCAGCGCCCGGACGGCCCCTACGCCGCGGGGGAGTCCCGCGAACCCGTGCCCATGACCGGGCTCTCCCGCGCCGAGACCCTCCGGCACCCGTTCTTCTGGTTGATCGCCAGCGCGGTCGCCCTCTCCGGGCTGCTCACCACCGCCGTCGCCTTCCACCAGATCTCGCTGCTCACCGCCCGCGGGCTGTCGGCGACCGAGGCCGCGGCGAACTTCATCCCGCAGACCGTCGTCGGGCTGGTCAGCACCCTCGGTGCCGGGTATCTCATCGACCGCTTCGCCAGCCGGTGGATGGTCGTCACCTCGATGCTGACCCTGAGCGGGGCGCTCGTGTGGGCGACGGTGGTCGGGCCGGGGCTGTCCGCGATCGCCTACGGCGGCATGCTCGGCGCGGCCGGCAGCATCATCCGTGCGGTCGAGGCCGCGGCCCTGCCGCGGGCCTTCGGGGTGCGGAACATCGGGGCCATCCGGGGGCTGGTCGCCTCGATCAGCGTGGGGGGCACCGCCTGCGGCCCGATCCTCTTCGCGGCCGTCTTCGAACGCAGCAACAGCTACGCCCCGGCGCTGCTCGCCTCGGCCGTGGCGCCGGTCCTCGTGGCGGTCTGGGCCGTGGTCGCCCGCGAGCCCCGACCCGTGGCCCTGGCACACTCGTCCTCAGGTCCCGGCGAAGCCCGGGACGACCACGTGATCGACGACCGAGCCACCGGCTAGGCCGCCCCACTACCTGCATCACCCGCCCGAGGGCCACCAGCCCTCATCTCAGGAGGCTGAACACACCCATGGCATCACCCCACATCGAGAGTCTTCCCGCCCCGCCGCCGCTGGCCCGCGGGGCCCTGCGCGTCACGCCGCTGGGCGGCCTGGGCGAGATCGGTCGCAACATGACCGTCTTCGAGCACCAGGGCAAGCTGCTCGTCGTCGACTGCGGCGTGCTCTTCCCCGAGGACCACCAGCCCGGCATCGACGTGATCCTGCCTGACTTCACCTCGATCCGGGACCGGCTCGACGACATCGTCGCGATCGTGCTGACCCACGGCCACGAGGACCACATCGGGGGGGTCCCGTACCTGCTCAAGGAGCGGGCGGACATCCCGGTCATCGGCTCCGAGCTCACCCTCGCGTTCATCTCGGCCAAGCTCAAGGAGCACCGGATCCGGCCGCGGACGGTCCACGTCGAGGCCCTCGACACCCACACGGCCGGACCCTTCGAGCTCGAGTTCGTGGCGGTCAACCACTCCATCCCGGACGGGCTGGCCGTCGCGATCCGGACCAAGGCCGGTCTGGTGCTGCACACCGGCGACTTCAAGATGGACCAGTTCCCGCTGGACGACCGGATCACCGACCTGCGGCACTTCGCCCGGCTGGGCGAGGAAGGCGTGGACCTGTTCCTCACCGACTCGACCAACGCCGAGGTCGCGGGCTTCACGACCTCCGAGCGCGAGCTCACCCCGGCCATCGACCACGTCTTCGCGACCGCCCCGCGACGGATCATCGTCTCGAGCTTCGCGAGCCACGTGCACCGTATCCAGCAGGTGCTCGACGCCGCCCACCGCAACGGTCGCAAGGTCGCCTTCGTCGGTCGGTCGATGGTCCGCAACATGGGCATCGCGCGGGACCTGGAATACCTCAACATCCCCCGCGGCCTCGTGGTGGACTTCGGCAAGCTCGAGTCGATGCCGGACGACAAGGTCACCCTGATCTGCACCGGCTCCCAGGGCGAGCCCATGGCGGCCCTGGCCAGGATGGCCAACGGCGATCACCAGATCTCGGTGGGCGACGGGGACACGGTGCTCCTGGCGAGCTCGCTGATCCCGGGGAACGAGAACGCGATCTACGGGATCATCAACAAGCTCACCGACCTGGGCGCGAACGTCGTGCACAAGGGCAACGCCAAGGTGCACGTCTCGGGGCACGCCAGCGCCGGTGAGCTCATCTACTGCTACAACATCGTCAAGCCGCGCAACGTGATGCCGGTGCACGGGGAGTCCAAGCACCTGCACGCCAACGGTGCCCTGGCGGTGCGCACCGGGGTGCCCGAGGACCGCGTGATCATCGGCGCCGACGGCGTCGCGGTCGACCTGGTCAAGGGCCGTGCGACGATCGCCGGCCGGGTGCCGGCCGGTCTCGTCTACGTCGACGGCCAGACCGTCGGGCGGGCCACCGAGGACACGCTCAAGGAGCGCCGCCTGCTCCGCGAGGGCGGTGTGGTGACGGTCGTGGCCCTCGTGGACCCGGCCAACAACACCCTCGCCGAGCCTCTCGAGTTCCTCACCAAGGGCCTCGTGCACGACGACCACACCTTCGACGGGGTGCAGGCCGAGGTCGAGAAGGCCCTCGAGAAGGCCACGCCCGCGCAGACCAAGGACCTCGAGGCCCTCGAGGGGATCGTGGCGCGGGCCGTGAGCCGCTTCGTGCGCCGCAAGTACCGGCGCGAGCCGGTGGTGATCGCCGTCGTCATCGACGCGTAGCCAGCTGCGGGACGGCCCGGTCGCGACCTGTGTCGCGGCCGGGCCGTTCGTCGTGGTGCGGGGCGCCCGAGGCGGATCAGCGCTCGGAGAACGGCCTCGAGGCGAAGAGGTTGAGGCCCAGGCTCTCGGCCAGCTCGGTGGTCGCGAGCCGCCCGCGGACGCTGTTGCCCGCGGGGTCGAGCGGCGGTGAGTAGGTCCCTAGCCCTGCTTTGCCGGGGGATGCTGTGACGATGCCCCCGCTCACCCCGCTCTTGCCCGGCAGCCCCACCTCGTAGAGCCAGTCGCCCGAGCGCTCGTACAGCCCGGAGGTCGCCAGGACGGCGAGCACGTGCTGGCAGTGGGCGGGGTCGATCACGCGATCACCGGTCCGGGGGTTCACCCCGCCGTTGGCCAGGGTGGCACCCATGACCGCGAGGTCCACGGCGGTGACCAGCAGGGCGCACTGCCGCGTGTACAGGTCCACGGCGGCGTCGGGCTCGAAGCCGAGGTGGTCGTAGGCCTCGAGGAGGTGGGCGATGCCACGGTTGCGCTGGTTGGAGCGGACCTCGGCCTCGTAGACCTCCTCGTCGACCTCGAGGTCACGTCCGGCGAAGGCCGAGAGACCGTCGTGCAGGTGCCGCCACTTGTCCTCGGCCGTGGTCCCGGGCAGGTGGCTCGTGGTGGCGACCGCCCCGGCGTTCACCATCGGGTTCATGGTGCGGTGGTCGTTGAGCTCGACGGCCATCACGCTGTCGAAGGGCTGCCCGGTGTTGTTGACGCCGAGGCGCTCACGGGCCTCCTCGTGCCCCAGGGCCTGGCAGACCAGGGCGAAGGTGAAGGGCTTGGAGACGCTCTGGATCGAGAAGGGGCGCTCCGCGTCACCGACGCAGAAGACCTGTCCCGCCGTCCCGACCACGGCGACCCCGAACAGGTCCGGGTCGGCCTCCGCGATGGCCGGGATGCCGGCGGGGATCTCGCCCTCTCCTACGGTGCGGTGCTCCTCGTGGACCGCGTGGACGAGGCGGTCGACCGTCTCGTCCTCGGGGAGTCGGCCCGTCGAGACGGGTGGGGTCTCGCCCCGGTCCGTGACGGTCGGTTGATCCATGGGGACTCCTGGGGCTCGGCGTGGCGACGTCGGACACAGCGGTCGTCGGGTCGGCCGAGCCTCCCACGAGCACGGGCCGGTCGCTGGATCAGCGACCGGCCCGTGCTCGTCCTGCTGCCCCGCCTCGGGTGCGGGAGGCCCTCAGTGCCCCGCGCCGAGCTGACCGGCGAGAAGGTCGTGACGCTTGGCGCTGTCCTCGTTGAGGTTGAGGATGGTGACCTTCTTGCCCTTGGACGCGTACTTGGTGGTGATGGCGTCGAGGGTGGCGACGGTCGAGGCGTCCCAGATGTGGGCCTGCGAGAGGTCGATCACGACGTTCTCCGGGTCGTCGTTGTAGTTGAACTGGTAGACGAGGTCGTTCGAGGAGGCGAAGAAGAGCTCTCCCTTCACGGCGTACACGCGGACGTCGTCGTCGACCTGGTCGATGCGCTCGACGCTGGTGAGGTGCGCGACGCGACGCGTGAACAGCACCATGGCCACCACGACCCCGGTGATGACCCCGTACGCGAGGTTGTGGGTCGCGACGGTCACGACGACCGTCGCGACCATCACGGCCAGCTCGCTGCGCGGCATCCGCTTGAGGGTGCCGATGCTGATCGAGTGCCAGTCGAAGGTCGCGACCGAGACGAAGATCATCACGGCGACGAGGGCCGCCATCGGGATGATGGCCACGACGTCCCCGAAGCCGACCACGAGGACGAGCAGGAAGACGCCCGCGAGGAAGGTCGAGATCCGGGTCCGCGCCCGAGAGGCCTTCACGTTGATCATGGTCTGGCCGATCATCGCGCAACCGCCCATGCCCCCGAAGAAGCCGGTGATGATGTTGGCCACGCCCTGGCCCCAGCTCTCACGCACCTTGTTGGAGTGGGTGTCGGTCACGTCGTCGACCAGCTTGGCGGTCATGAGGGACTCGAGCAGCCCGACCAGGGCCATGGTCAGCGCGTAGGGCGCGATGATCTGGAAGGTCTCGAGGGTGAAGGGCACGTCGGGGATGAAGAGCGAGGGCAGGCTGCGGGGCAGCTCGCCCTCGTCGCCCACCGTGGGGACCGCGATCGCCATGAGCACGGTCGCGCCGGTCAGCACGACGATCGCGACCAGCGGGGCGGGCACGACCTTCGTCAGGTACGGCAGCCCGAAGAGGATGACCAGCCCGACGACGACGAGGGGGTACACCTGCCACGGCACGTCGATCAGGTAGGGCAGCTGCGAGGTGAAGATGAGGATGGCCAGGGCGTTGACGAAGCCGACCATCACCTGCCGCGGGATGAACCGCATCAGCTTGGCGACGCCGATCACGCCGAGGATCACCTGGAAGACGCCCGCCAGGATGACCGTGGCGATGAAGTACTCGAGCCCGTACTCCCGGGCCACCGGGGCGATGACGAGCGCGATGGCTCCCGTGGCGGCGGAGATCATCGCCGGGCGCCCGCCGAGGAAGGCGATCGAGACGGCCATCGTGAAGGAGGCGAAGAGCCCGAGACGCGGGTCGACCCCCGCGATGATGGAGAAGGCGATCGCCTCAGGGATCAGAGCGAGGGCCACGACCAGGCCCGCGAGGACCTCGGTGCGCAGCCGGGCGGGGGAGCGCAGGGCGCTCATGACGGAGTGGGTCTCGTCGGCCTCGGGGATCCGAGGTGAGGCATGGGTGGTCTCAGACACGCATGATCCGTTCGTCGTCGTGGGGCGTCGCGCGCCCCGAAGGAGCCGTCCGGGACGGCGGGTCAGGAACTGGGGGCGCGACGTTGCGCGACGAGGCGTGAGCGACAGCACGGCGAGGCCGGTAGATCATGCCCGGTGGGACGATCGTACCTTGACGTAAGCGTAGAGTCCCGCGTCGTCTCACGGAGCGGCGCGTCCGCGCCACGCCGCCGAGGACCGGCGCGCCACGGATAGGGTGCGGGGCGCAGGCGCCCATGGTCCCGCCCGGGCGCGTCGTCACGACCGAGGTGAGGAGCGTGGCATGAGCCGCCGTCTCGAGGAGCTGGCCTGGCACGAGACCCCCATGGGTGAGCTCACCCTGCGACGCCGGCTCGACCCGGTCACCGGGCAGGAGGTCCACGAGGTCAAGCTCGGCGAGGAGTTCCTCATGTCCTCGTCGTTCACGGCCGCGGAGGAGGAGCTCGCCCGCCACGCCCTGGCCGAGCTCGAGGGGACGGAGCACGACGTCCTCGTCGGCGGCCTGGGACTGGGGTACACGGCGCGGACCGTGCTCGAGGACCCTCGGGTGGCCTCCCTGGTCGTCGTGGACGCCCTCGCCGAGGTGATCGGGTGGCACGAGCAAGGGCTCGTCCCCCTCGGCCCGGGGATCACGGCAGACCCGCGCTGCTCCTTGGTGCACGGCAGCTTCTTCGCCCTCATGTCGGGCCAGCTCGCGGGTCAGGACGGTGCGGGCCGCCCGGTGGACCGGGCCTACGACGCGATCGTCGTCGACATCGACCACTCGCCGCGCCACGTGCTCCACCCCGACCACGCGAGCTTCTACGCACCGGAGGGCGTCGCCGAGGTCGTGCGGCGGCTGCGGCCGGGCGGCGTGTTCGCGCTGTGGTCCAACGACCCGCCCGAGGAGAGCTACCTCGACGTGCTCCGCAGCGGTCTGGTGGACTGCCGGGCCGAGGTCGTCTCCTTCGCCAACCCCCTCCAGGACGGTCCGGCGACGAACACCGTGTACCTCGCCCGGCGCCCCCTCGCTCAGTAGCTGCTCAGTAGGAGGGGTCGAACCGCGCCAGGCGGTGCCACCGGGGCCCGTAGCGGCGGTCGAGGCGCGAGGCCCCGACGTCGGCCAGGGTGCTCACCGTGGCCCGGACGCGGCGTCCGAGATCGGCCGACTGCCCGTCGTCCTGCGCGGTGTAGCGGACGCTGATCCGCGGCTCGCCGCGCACGACGGCGAGGTCCCAGGCCTCGACGGTCGTGCGTTCCCGCGCGGCCTCGGCCGCCGCAGGGAGCACCTGCTCGGGCGTGACGCCTGGCCGCAGGGCGCCGATGGTGAGCGTCAGGCGGTAGGAGGGCACGCAGGGCATGCTAGGTCGAGCCGCCGGTGCGTCCCGTGCGGCACGCCTCAGGTCCCGCGACGAAGGAGCACCATGAGCACGGTCGAGCAGGTCACGGATGCTGTCACCTATCACGGGGAGGGGCCCGTGTGGTCGCCCTCGTGGGGTGGGCTGCGGTGGGTCGACATGCTCGCGGGGGACCTGCTGACCCTGCGCGAGGGACGGGTCGAGCGTCTGCACGTGGGCTCGGTCGCGGCCTTCGTCAGGCCCCGCAGCCGCGGTGGTTACGTCGTGGGCCTCGAGCGGGGGGTAGGGCTCGCCGACCGTGCCGACGAGGCCCCCACGCCCTGGCTGGAGCTGTGGGAGGAGGACTCGGTGCGCATGAACGAGGGCGGTTGCGACCCTGCGGGCCACCTCTACGCGGGCTCCATGCCCTACGACGGGACCCCCGGAGGGGCGCGGCTCTACCGGATCACGCCTGACGGTGATGTCACCACGGTGCTGCCCGACGTGACGATCTCGAACGGGATCGACTTCTCCCCGGACGGGAGCCGCGCCTACTACAACGACACGCCGACCGGCGGTACGGACGTCTTCGACGTGGTCGACGGCGCCCTCACCGGTCGTCGGGTGTTCCACGCCGGGCAGACCGGCCGACCTGACGGGCTGACGGTCGACTCCGCAGGCAACGTCTGGGTCGCGCTCAACGGCGCCGGGCTGGTGCGGTGCTACTCACCGGCGGGGGAGGTGCTCGCCGAGGTCGGCTTCCCGGCGCGCCTCACCACGGCCTGCACCCTGGGTGGGGAGGACCTGCGCGACCTCTACGTCACGACGTCGCGGGAGAACCTCGAGGACCCCGAGCCCGAGGCAGGCGCTCTGTTCCGGGTCCGGGTCGACGTGCCGGGACGCCCCGTCCTACCTTTCGGCGGCTGAGCCGGCCTGGCTGGCCTGCTCGGACGGGGCGCCCTCGGCGGTCGGTGCACGTGCTCGGGGTGCTCGTCAGTGCTCGTCAGTGCTCGTCAGTGCTGGTCAGTGGTCGCTCTCGGCGTGGACGAGGCGGTCGGCCTTGCGGTCGGCCCAGTACTCGTCGAGCTCGCGTCGCACCACGGGGAACAGCAGGTAGAGCCCGAGGATGTTGATGAAGGCGCACAGGAACAGCATCGCGTCGGCGAGGTTCACCACGTCTCCGAGGGTCACGACCGACCCGAAGGCGGTGAAGGTCACGAAGACGATCTGGAAGACGCGCTCGGTGCGCGGGGTGCGGCCGAAGATCGTCGTCCAGGCCTTCTGCGTGTAGTAGGCCCAGGTGATCAGGGTCGAGAACGCGAACAGGGCCACCGCGATCGCGAGGACCACGGGGAACCACGGCAGGACGGTGGCGAAGGCGTCCGAGGTGAGCGTCACACCATCACCAGGGCCGGGGCCGCCAGCGGCGACGTCGGCCCGTCCGTCGAGCCAGGACTGCGGTCGGGCGATGATGATGGCCAGCGCGGTCATGGTGCAGATCACGACGGTGTCGATGAAGGGCTCGAGGGTCGCGACGAAGCCCTCGGTGACCGGGCGACGGGTCTTGACGGCCGAGTGGGCGATGGGCGCCGAGCCGATGCCGGCCTCGTTCGAGAAGGCGGCGCGCTGGAACCCCACGATGATCACGCCGACGATCCCGCCGCCGACGCCCTCGGGGGCGAAGGCTCCGGCGAAGATCTCCCCGAAGGCGGGCCCGATCTGGTCGAGGTTCACGATGAGGACCGTGAGGCAGGCGAGCACGTAGACGATCGCCATCGAGGGGACGAGCTTGCTCGTGACCCGGGCGATCGAGGTGATGCCGCCGATGATGACCACGCCGACCCCGGCGGCCAGGATGATGCCGAAGATGAGCGCTGCGCCGTCGCTGCCGAGCGGGCCGTCCGCGCCGCCGGTCACGTTCTGCGCCTGGGCGAACGTCTGGTTCGCCTGGAACATGTTCCCGCCGATCGCCCCGAAGAAGAAGATGGAGATCGCGAACAGCCCCGTCAGGGCCTTGGCGGGGATCTTGCCGAACCGGGCGAAGGCCACGGGAAGGTACCGGAACGGGCCGCCGGTGACGGTGCCGTCCTCGTGCTCCTGGCGGTACTTCACGCCCAGGGTGCACTCGACGAACTTGGTGCACATGCCCAGCAGGCCGGCCATGATCATCCAGAACGTCGCCCCCGCACCACCGATGGTCACGGCGATCGCGACCCCCGCGATGTTCCCGAGGCCGACGGTGCCGGAGACCGCCGAGGAGAGCGCCTGGAAGTGCGTCACCTCACCCGGGTCGTCGCGCTTGCCGTACCGCCCCCGGACGAGGGCCAGGGCGTGACCGAAGCCGCGGAACTGGATGCCTCGCAGCGCGATGGTGAAGAAGATCGCGGCAGCCACGAGCCAGGCGACGACGACGGGGAACGTGACCCCGCCGATCGTGACCGAGAAGAAGATGATGTTCGAGACGAAGGTGGAGATCGGCTCGAAGGACGAGTTGATCGCGTCCTCGATGTTGCTGATCGTGTTGGTCGGGACTGCGGCGTGGATCGCTGGGTCCGAGTTCATCGGGACATTCCACACGTATGTGATCCACCGCACAATAGGGGAGTGTCGCGAATCTGAGCCAGGGTGCGCGACGGCCGCCATCGGAATGTACGGTCCTCGCGTGGAACCCACCCAGGACGCGAGATCCGGCCGGCTCCCCGGCCTCACGGTCTGCTCGCTGTGCACGGGGGAGACGCTGGCCGGGGCGGACGCAGCCCCCGGGGGACAGCTGGGTCGGTTGCGGCGCCTCGAGAAGGACGGCGTCGTGCGGCTCACGCTGGTCGAGTGCCTCGACGAGTGCGAGCGTGGGGACGTCGTCGTCGCTCGCCCTAGGCGCGCGGCCCGGGCCCGGAGCGGCCCGGTGTGGTTCGAGCGAGTCGCGGGGGACGACGCGACGGCCGAGCTCGGGAGATGGCTCGCCCAGGGCGGGCCGGGAGATGCCCCTCTCCCGGCGCCGCTCGAGCAGTACCGCGTGGAGCGCGGAGGCGAGCCGGTCTGAGGGCGCGGCCCCGACACCTCGGTCTCGGCGGACCCGCAGGGCCTTCCGCCGCCAGCGGCCCTCAGGCCTCGGCG
>NZ_JALPKN010000068.1 GCF_023630195.1 Actinotalea sp. C106
GGACGGCCTCCCGCAGCGCGGACGGGTCGGGCTCGGCGGTGGCCGCGGGATCGGCGCCGCGCAGCCGGGCGAGTGCGACGTCGTCTCCCTGGGTGGGGGGGTGGTCGTTCACGATGACCTCCAGAGGACCGGGACGCGGGTGCGTCACCCCGTCTGTGTCGTCCCGGCGCTCGGGCTTGCAGCGGAGCCCTCGCGGGAGCCTGGCTGGTCGTCACGGGGGTCCGCGGGCTCGGGGGCGTCCTGCTGGGCCCAGACCTCGCGGAGCCGGGCACGGGCGCGGGAGAGGGCGGCGTCGGCGCCCCCTCGGCTGATCCCGAGCACCTGGGCGAGGGCGTCTCCCTCGACCCCCTCCCACGAGTGCAGCAGCAGGATCCTGCGGTCCCGCGCGGACAGGGCCGCCAGGGCGCTCCGCACCTGCTCGTCAGCCAGGGTCAGGTGGGCAGGGTCGGCGTCGTCGACCTCCTCGGGGAGCTCCTGGACGGGGATCGCCCGAGCCTTGCGACGGTGGTTGGCGAGCACGTAGCCCGCGGTCCGGTAGAGCCAGGGCAGCTCGGCACCCTCGGGGACCGCCTCACGACGACGCCAGGCGGTCACCAGGACGTCGGCGGTGAGGTCCTGCACGTCGTCGTGCGCGGCACGGCGCGCGAAGTACCTGTGCACGGCCGTCGAGTGCTCGCGGAAGAGCGCCTCGAACCAGGCGTCGTCTCGCACTGCCGCTCCCCGGGGTCGACGGTCCACTACCCGACACTGTGTCGCGACGAGGGCAGTCCTTGCAGGCCGACGCGCGGAACCTCGTGGACCGGCCTACCGTCGTGACATCCCACCCACGGAGGAACCATGACGGACCACCAGCACCGCAGCCCCGACGAGGACCCGCCGCTGACCGGCTCAGCCCCGGGCGGCCCCGACTCCCTCGAGGACCCCTCGGTCGACGAGGTGGGCGGCGAGGTCGAGGAGACCGACGGCCCGGAGGAGCAGAACCTGCAGCACGGCCCCCCGGACCTCGAGGGCTCGGACGACGACCCGGCGAGCTTCCTCAACACCTGAGACGCCCCGCGAGGTCCCGTTCCGTGGCCGCGGCAGGCAGGTACGATCGCCGCGCCGAGTGACCCGTGTCACGACCCCGACCGGCTGACGGAACGGGACGCGGGCCGGCGGAGGTCCCGCAGGGTCAGGGTCGAGGCCGACCCTGACCCGGACCGCCAGTCATCGCCCTGACCAACCGAGGGGGTCCGCCGTCGTGCCCGACTCCGGCGTGCCCGAGGCCTCGGGCTCCGAGGACCTCACCGAGATCCTCGACCTGCTCAGCGAACGCATCGCCCGCTACCGCGTGTCTGACCTGGTGCTCGTCTACTGCAACGCGTCCTGGGCCGCCCAGCACGAGGCGACCCCGGACGAGCTCGTCGGACGCAGGCTCGAGGAGCTGCTCTCCCCCGCCGAGGTCGAGGGGCTGCACACCCAGCTCGAGCGGCTGGGCCCGGACGCCCCGTTCCTCTACGACCCCGTCCCGCGTCCCGCGCCCCACGTCCCCGACCGCTGGGTCGAGTGGGCCGACCGGTGGCTCCCCGGACCGGACGGGCCCCAGGTCCTCGCGGTCGGCCGAGACGTCACCGACAGGCATCGTGCCGAGGAGCAGCTCGCGGTGAGCGAGGCGCACTTCCGCGACCTGGCCGACCGGTCGGCCGACGTGGTGTGGCGGTTCACCGCCGCCCCAGAACCGCGGCTGAGCTACCTGAGCCCCTCGGTCCTGACCCTGACGGGCTGGTCGGGCGAGGACTTCGGCGCGGACCTCGAGCACCTGGTGGCCGTGGTCGACGAGGACGGCCGGGAGCTGCTCGACGACGCGATGGCCGGCCTGGCCCTGCCCGAGCGCTACGACCTGCGGCTGCGTCGACCCGACGGCACGTGGGTGGTGCTCGAGGTGCAGATGACGCGCCTGCCCGACGGCCTGCAGGGCGTCGCCCGGGACGTGACCGAGATCCGGGGGTTGCAGTCCGACCTGGCGCACCTCGCCCTGCGTGATCCGCTGACAGGCCTGGCCAACCGGCGCCTGCTGGACCTGCTGCTGCGGGCCGCCCTGGCCCGGGTGCGGCACTCGGGCGGAAGGCTGATCGCCACGTACGTCGACCTCGAGGACTTCAAGCTCGTCAACGACCGCTACGGTCACCAGGTCGGTGACACGGTGCTGGTCGAGGCGGCCCGTCGACTGACGCAGGCCGTCCCGGAGGCCGACGTGGTCGCGCGCCTCGGCGGGGACGAGTTCCTCGTCGTGCACGAGGCGGCCGCGCCCACGGATCGTCCGGACGAGCGGGTCCTCGCGGCTCTCGCCCCGGCCTACCTCCTGCCGGACGGCACCTCAGTCAGGTGCGGCGCGACCGTCGGGGTCGCCACCACCGGTGCGTTGGAGGGTGAGGGGGCCGGCCCGGCCACCACCGAGGCCCTGATCGCGGCAGCCGACGCCGCGATGTACGCCGCCAAACCTCCGCGCGACGGCCTCCCGGGGGTGCTCAGCCCTTCCCGGCGATGGCCCGAAGCGCTTCCAGGTGCCGCCGGTAGCCCTCCACCCCGTCAGGCGTGAGGCTGAGCCAGGTACGGGGCCGACGCCCGACGCGGCCCTTCTCGACGGCGACGTAGCCCGCCGTCTCGAGCAGGGCCACCTGCTTGGACAGCGTCGAGTCGGTGATCTCGACGCTGTCCCGCACCAGGGCGAACTCGGCCTTCTCGACCCCGTGCAGGGCGGCGACGATCGAGAACCGCACCGCGTGAACGAGCAGGTCGTCGAGCGCATGACGGGGGTGGCTCATGCGCGGCGCTCCCGCAGCGCCCCGACCGCGAGCGGCGTCGCGACGACGACGGCGGCCACGGACCAGTACGCGACGTCGCCGAGCCGGGCCGGCGTCCCCACCGCGATCGCGATCCCGTAGGCCGCCGCGGTCAGTCCCCAGGCCGGGGCCATGCGCCGCGCCGAGCCACGCAGGTGGGCCGGCTGACGACGGGCCCACAGCACCATGACAGCGGTGAAGACGGCCCAGCCGCCGAGGAAGCCCGCGTACCGCAGGACCGGGGGCTCGACGAGGCCGATGACCAGGGTGAGGATCGCGAAGCCCACGGCGAAGGCGCCCATGTAGGTGCTGAGCCAGCGGGCACGGCTGCGGACGCGCTCGGCGGACGAGGCGGCGCCGTCGAGGGCTGAACGGGCTGCGTGGGGATCCATCGGCGAACTCATGTCCCCATGTTGGCAACTACTTTCCGTTACTGCAAGTAGTTGGCGCTTGGCAGCCCCGACCGGGGGCAGACGCACGAAAGCCCCGGTCGCGAGGACCGGGGCTTTCGTGGTGTCGTTCAGCGGGCCGGAGCCCGAAGCACGAGGATCAGAGCGGCGTGATGTTCGCGGCCTGGGGACCCTTGGGGCCCTGGTTCACCTCGAACTCAACCTTCTGGTTCTCCTCGAGCGTGCGGTAGCCGCTCGTCGTGATCGCCGAGTAGTGGGCGAAGACGTCGGCGCCGCCGTCGTCGGGAGCGATGAAGCCGAAGCCCTTTTCGGCGTTGAACCACTTCACGGTGCCAGTAGCCATGAGAATCTCCTTCAGGAGGTCGGACGGACCCGCGTGTCGGGACCGAGTCAATCGCGGTGTTCGTCGTCCGCTCCTGGTAAGGAATTCATGCACCGGACCGGGGCCCAGTGCACTCAAGACGTGCAAGCACTGCAACTTCGAGTACGACACTACCCTCCATGCCCGGCGGCCGCTAGCCCCCGCTGCGGCTAGGGTCACGACGTGAAGCCCTTCCTGCTCATCTCGACCCGCGCCGAGGACGCTGCGGCGGCGAGCGAGCACGCGGCGATCGCCCGCTTCGGAGGCCTGGACCCGGCCGAGCTCGACCACGTGCGGCTCGAGGCCGGACCCCTGCCCCCGGTGGACCTCGACTCCTACTCCGGGATCGTGCTGGGCGGCAGCCCCTTCACGACGAGCGACCCGGACGAGCAGAAGTCCGCGGTGCAGCACCGCGTCGAGGCCGAGCTCGGCCGCCTGCTCGACGAGATCGTCGCCCGGGACCTGCCCTTCCTGGGCGCCTGCTACGGGGTGGGCACCCTCGGGGTCCACCAGGGCGGGGTGGTCGACCGCACCTACGGCGAGCCGGTCGGAGCCGCACCGATCACCCTCACCGAGGCCGGGCGCGCGGACCCGGTCTTCGGCGGGCTGGACAGCACCTTCCCGGCCTTCGTCGGGCACAAGGAGGCCATCCGCACCCCTCCCCCGGGGGCCGTGGTGCTCGCGACGTCGCCGTCCTGCCCCGTGCAGGCCTTCCGGCTGCGGCAGAACCTCTACGCGACCCAGTTCCACCCCGAGCTCGACGTGCCGGGGATCGTCGAACGGGTCCGCATCTACCAGCACGCGGGCTACTTCTCCCCGGACGAGCTGGACGACGTCGTCGCGGCGGTGCAGGGCGCGCAGGTCGACGAGCCGCCGAAGATCCTCACGGCCTTCGTCGAGCGCTACGCGCGCTGAACCTCACCCCTCGAGGGCGGTCCGCACCAGGCTGACGGCGCGCTCGGTGTCGAGTCCCAGCTCGCGGACGCGGCGCACGTACTGGCGTGCAGCGACCTGGGCCTCGCGGTCACGGTCGGCGCCGCGGACCGCGACGAAGGTGCCCCGACGCCCCTGGGTCTCGACGACCCCGGCCTGCTCGAGCTCGCGGTAGGCCCGGGCCACGGTGTTGGCCGCCAGGCCGAGGTCGTCGGCGAGCCGGCGCACGGTCGGCAGCCGGTGCCCCGGGGGCATGACCCCCTCCTCGGCCATCATCTCGACCTGCTGCCGCACCTGCTCGTAGGGCGGCACGTGCGAGGTCGGGTCCACGACGATCACCGGCGCACCCCGTCCTCGCGGACCGGCCACAGCCGGCGGCGCACGTGGCCCTGGGGGTCGAGAGCGATGCTGATCATGGCGGTGACCGCGAGCGCCCCTAGCAGCACCATGAACAGACCACCGACGAGGCCGACCGCGGGGTTCGCGGGCCAGCCGCCCTCGAGACCGTCCCCGACGATGCCGAGGAGCCCGATCGGGCCGAACACCCCGACGACGAGCGGGACCGTGACGAGGTCCCGCAGGGTCCGGGCGCGCAGCGCGTCGTCCCAGGCGAGCTCGAGGGTGCTTGCTGCAACCTGACGCTGCTCCACCAACCTGCGGGCGGCCACCTCCTCCAGGACCACTGCGAGCGGTGGGACCAGGACGGCGAAGACGACCGCCCCCCAAGGCACCGGACCGAGATCCATGACGCCTCCGGCGTGCACGGCGACGACCCCCACCGCGGTGAGCACCGAGACCCCCGCGGCCACCCAGGCACCGCGGCGCTCGTGCGGGGCGACGTAGTCCTCGACGGTCGGGGTCGAGGCGCGGGCCAGGCGCGCGCCGTCCGGGGCGGGGCGCAACGACTCGCGCCAAGCCACGACGCCGTAGCCCGCGGCGTGGCCGGCAAAGAAGCCCATCACGACACCGATGACCCCGTAGCTCGAGTACTCATGAGCGAGCCCGGGGCCGAGCGCGATCGCGAGCACCGCGAGCCAGATCCCGAGGACCGCACCGACGGCACCGGCCCGCTCGCGGTGCGCGAACCGCTCGGCGACCCGCTCGCCCGCCTCCCCCTCGAGGGCCAGGTCGACCTTGCGGGCGTACCCGTGCGCTGCGCGCATCGCGGTGCTGGGGGTCTGGAACCACACCCACGTCGCCACGGCGATGACCGTGAAGACCCCCGCGAAGATGATCGTCTGCATGACTCCCTCTTTCTGTATTAGTTCTGTAGCAACGTAGCACTACAGTTCTGGTACAGACAAGTGGGTGAATCCTGCACGACTCCTGCGTGCCTTGCCTCAAGACCCGGCCCCACGGGCCGATCCTGTGAGCGTGAACACGAACCTGGTCGGTGATACCGCTCCTCTCGCCACGACCGCACCCGAGGGTGTCGTCCTCGCCCTCACGGCGCGCTCGGGGCCGGTCCCCTGCGCCGCGCGCCCGTCGACCGGGTTCATCCATCTCGACGGCCCCTGCCGCTGCTTCTTCGGCGGCCCGGGTCCCGAGTTCGCCCCGGTCCGCGAGCTCGAGAGCCTGCTCGCCGCCTGCTGAGAATCCCGCGAGTCACAGCAACTACGACACGCCGAGACAGCCCTACTTCACCCGAGATCTTCACCCGCCGTCCTACTGTGCGTCGCGAGCCGTCGTGTCGCCGTGGGGGGCAGCGCCAGTAGCTCGACCGACCTCCACGACCTCCCGGCTCAGCACATCCGCCACGCCGAGAGTGGAGAGCTCTGTGAGCCGTCGTCGTCCCGTCCTGGCCGCCGTCACCTGCGCCGCCCTGACCGTCCCGCTGACCCTCGGGACCGCCCACGCGGCCCCGGCCCCCGAACCACCACCACCCACCGGAGAGGGCGCCGAGCTCGCCACCGGCGCTGACCTGAACCGCCCCGGGGGCACCGCCCAACGGCTCGCGGACGCCTGGGGCGGCTCGGCCGGGGACGTCTCCCCGGCGCTCCTCGAGGCCGAGGGGCAGGTCACCGCCTTCGTGCAGCTCGACTCCCCCTCGGGCATCGAGGCCGCCGAGGCCGGGGCCGACGTCGAGGCCGCGGTCGACGAGGTCGAGGCCCTCGCCGAGGAGGTCGTCCCCCAGGAGGCGACCGCAGCGAGTCCCGGGGCGCGCAGCGCCGCGAGCGACGAGCCCACGCGCCTGTCCGTCACGGCGAACCTCGTGGCCGGGATCACCGTCAGCGGCGACGCCGCCCGCATCCGTGCCCTCGCCGGCGAGGACGGCGTGAGCGCCGTGCACCTGGTGGTCCCCAAGGAGCCCACCAACAAGGGGGCCGACGTCTTCACGCGGGCCCAGCAGACCTGGGAGGCCACCGGTCTCACGGGTCAGGACGTGACCATCGGGGTCATCGACACCGGGCTCGACTACACCCACGCCAGCTTCGGCGGGCCCGGGACCGCCGAGGCCTACGCCGCGGCCTACGGCGAGGACGGCACCGGACCGGTGCCCGAGGACCTCCTCGACCCCACCAAGTACCTGGGCGGCTGGGACTTCGCCGGCCCCGACTACAACGCGGACCCCGCGGCCACCGCTCCGGGCGCCACGACGGTCCCGACCCCCGACGCCAACCCGATCGACGCCCCCGACGCGAGCCCCAACGGCGGCCACGGGACCCACGTCGCCGGCTCGGCCGCGGGCTTCGGCGTCCAGGCCGACGGCACGACCTTCCGCGAGGACTACGCGACCTCGCTGGACCTGACCGACTGGGAGGTCGGGCCCGGCACCGCCCCCGAGGCCGGGGTCTACGCCCTCAAGGTCTTCGGCGACAACGGCGGCAGCACCGGCCTGGTGATCGACGCCCTCGAGTGGGCCGCCGACCCGAACGGTGACTTCGACTACAACGACCGTCTCGACATCGTGAACCTCTCGGTCGGCTCGGACACCAGCCCGGCCGACGACCCCGAGAACCTCTTCATCGACCGTCTCGCCGACCTGGGCGTGCTCGCGGTGATCTCCTCGGGCAACGGCGGCGACGTGACCGACATCGGCGGCAGCCCGGGCAACGCCCGCAGCGCGCTGACCGTCGCGAACTCGGTCGCCGACACCCAGACGTACGACGCGATCGAGGTCGTCGAGGCCCCCGACGCGGCGCTCGTCGGCTCGCACGCCGCCCAGAACAGCATCTACTACACCGGCACCGAGGACGTCACCGCTCCGGTGGTCTACCTGGGCGACGGGGTCACGGGCTGCGAGCCCCTCGACGCCTACGCCGACCAGGCCGCCGGTTCCATCGTCTGGCTCTCCTGGGACGACGACGACACCAGCCGCGCCTGCGGAAGCATCGTCCGCTGGAACAACGCCGAGGCTGCCGGCGCTGCCGGGGTCCTCATCGGCACCGAGCTCCCGGTGTTCAGCGCCGGCATCGCGGGCAACGAGGGGATCCCCGGGGCCCAGCTGACCGCGGCCTCGACCGACGCCCTGCTGCCGGCCATCCAGGCCGGCGGGGTCGTCGCCACGGTCGGCCCCTCGCTGGCCAACGCGGCCTTCGTGACCGACGAGTCCCTGGCCGACACCCTGGCCGACAGCTCCTCGCGCGGGGTGCACGGCTCCCTGGGCGTCCTCAAGCCCGACGTCGCCGCCCCCGGCACGCTGATCTCCTCGGCGTCCTCGGGCTCGGGCACCGGGGCCAGCACCAAGACCGGCACGTCGATGTCCGCCCCGCACGTCGCGGGCATCGCGGCCCTCGTGGCCCAGGCCCACCCGGGCTGGACCCCGCAGCAGGTCAAGAGCGCCGTGATGAACACAGCGACCCACGACGTGTTCAGCGACCTCGACCAGAGCGGTCCCGTCTACGGGCCCGAGCGGGTCGGCTCGGGGCGGGTCGACGCCCTCGACGCCGCCTCCACCGAGGTGCTCGCCTTCGCCACCGACGACGCCGACCTGGTCTCGGTGACCTTCGGCGTGGTCGACGTCGGCGCCGAGACCCTCGTCGACCGGAGGACCGTCACGGTTCGCAACACCGGTGACACCGCCCGTACCTACGCGACCTCGGTCTCGCAGGCCACGTCCGCAGGCGGAGCGAGCATCACGGCCGCCCCGGCGAGCATCACCGTCCCGGCCGGCGGCAGCGCCACGGTCACCGTGACCCTCACCGCCGACCCGGCCTCCCTCGAGCGGGAGATCGACCCGACATCGCAGGAGGCCTACGACCTCGGCATCCCGATCCCGCGGGAGTTCGTGGCCGCCGTCTCGGGTCGGCTCGTGCTCACCCCCGAGGGTGGCGAGGGCGAGCTCCGGGTCCCGGTGCACGCCGCACCGCGCCTGGTCAGCGACCTCGAGGCCCAGCCCGTCACGGTCTTCGAGGGCTCGGACTCCGCACCGCTGACCCTGGCCGGTCGTGGCGTCGACGCCGGCGGGTGGACCTCCCTGGTCGCCCCCTTCGAGCTGGTGGCCGAGAGCCCGCGGCTCGAGGACGACCCGGCCACGGGCACCTCGGCCTCCTCGGTGGCCGCGGCCGACCTGCGGTACGTCGGCCTCTCCTCGACGGCCCCGCAGCTCGAGGCCGCCGGTCAGGACCCGGCGACCGGCTCGATCGGGGTGGGCATCGCGACCCAGGGCGAGTGGGCCAGCCTGGGCACCAACGTGGTGCCGATCGTCAACACCGACATCGACGGTGACGGGATCTGGGACCTCGAGACCTACGTCTGGAAGTACGCCCCCGACCTCGACTTCACCACCGTCGAGACCTACGCCCTCGGGTACGACGAGGCCTCGGGGTACAGCCTGGGCGAGCTGCTCGAGCTCTCCCCGGTCAACGGCCTGTGGGCCGACACCATGACGACGGTCTTCGACAGCAACGTCGCCGTGGTCCCGCTCGGGCTGGAGGCCGTGGGCATCACCGCCGGGGACACCCCGACCTTCGGCGTCTCGACGTACTCGCCGTACGCCCCCGACGCCACGGGGATCGTCGACGAGGTCGAGCCCTTCACGGCGGACCCCTTCGCCCCGTCGCTCTGGTTCGAGGCCGGCGAGGGCAGCGAGGACTCGCTGTGGTTCGTCGGCGAGGAGGGCAGCCCGTTCACGGTGCACCGCGCTGGCGACGAGGACGAGCGTCTGCTCCTGCTGCAGCCGCTCAACCCCCGCGGCGAGCGCGCCCAGGTGGTCGACGTGACCACGGGCACGGTCACCGAGACCACCACCGCCCTCGCGGTCGACGGGGACCTCAGCACGGGCGAGGTCACCCTGACCGCGACCGTCGAGCCCGCGGCCGCCACCGGCCAGGTGCGCTTCCTCGACGGGGAGACCGAGCTCGGCACGGCGCCGGTCGAGGAGGGGGTCGCCACCCTCGAGACGACCCTCGCGGTCGGCAGCCACGACCTCGTGGCGGTCTACGAACCGGACAGCGGAGCCTGGGCGGCCTCGACCTCCGAGGTCGTCACCGTCGAGGTGGTCGAGGAGCCCGAGCTCGCCGAGTCCGTGCTCAAGGCCGCCGTGCCCGGCACGGCGCTGTACGGCCTGCCGGTCCCGGTGGTCGCGACGGTCCGCACCGACGGGCCTACCCCCAGCGGCCGGGTCGAGGTCTCCTCGGACGGCGACGTGCTGGGCGGGGCGCGCGTGGTGGCCCGCGGCCGGTCCGGGGTGGCCGTGGCCGTCCTGCCCCCGGTCCTCGCACCGGGCACCCACGAGCTCACGGTGACCTACACGGGCAACGACGAGGTCGCAGCCTCCTCGGTGACCAAGCAGGTCAGGGTGATCTCCTGGGGCCCGTGGGGTCGATGACCTGACCCAGCTCCACCGGTAGACGCCGTGGGGCCGGTCCCGCTCAACCGAGCGGGACCGGCCCCACGGTCGTCTGCGGGGTGAGGAGGCGGACGGAGATGACGCGTCGGCCGGGCAGGTCCTGAGCCTCGGCCGCGGAGGGGTACTGGCTCAGAACTCGTCGAGCTCGAGCTCGTACCAGACGGTCTTGCCGCCCTCGGCGTGCTCCTCGACGCCCCACCGGCTGGACATCGCCTCGACGATCGCCATGCCGCGGCCGTTCGGGGCGGAGGGGCCGTTGTGCATCACGACCGGGTTGGTCGCGCTCGCGTCGCTGACCGAGACGCGCACCGCGGTCTCGGTGTGCCGCATCTGGACGCCGATCGCGACGCCCTGCGGTCCGTGCAGCACGGCGTTGGCGAGCAGCTCGCTCGAGAGGAGCTCGAGCACCTGGTTGGCCATCCCCGTGATCCCTCGCGCGGCGGCGGTGCTGACCACCCAGTGCCGACCCACGGCGACGGACTGCCGCTGGCCGGGGAGGACCAGGCTGTCGGCGTCGTCCTCGGGGAGGTCCGCGTCCTGAGGCTCGTCAGGCCCGTCGGGGCCAGCCCCACCGACCAGGCGGAGGGTGCTGCCGGACGAGGTTCGCCGGGCGCGGTCGCCGGTCACGCGCACCTCCTGAAGTTCTGGTCGAGGGTCCACTCCGTGTCTCGGAGAACCCTCCCAGGGTGAGGCATCGACGCGATCCCGGCGCGCCGAGGCGATGCCGATCCGTGACGTGCGGCGCCTGGCCCTGATGCCCCCATGATCAGTACCGCGGTTCGATGAGTCGGGGGATGCCCGCCGGCGCGGCGGTCGAGAGCTCGAGGTACTTGGCCTCGGCCCGGTGCAGCCGCACGTGCTCGTCGATGGTCCACGTGGGGCCGTTCCGCAGCACCGTGCCGCACGAGCACTCGAGCCACAGGGTGCCGTCCGGGTCCGCCCGCAACGTGCCCACCGTGTAGTGCGTCGATCGGGCGCGGGCCTTGGCGTCGCGCAGGGCGGCGCTCACCGGCTCCTCGGCCGGGGCCGCCGTCTCCCCGTGCACCTGGCCACCGTCCCGGGCAGACGGGGGCGGGGCCGCGTGGTCGCTCACGGCACACGATTATCCACGGGCGGCGGGCGCTCGCCACCCTTGTCCCGGGCGGCCCCCGGCCCGGCCCCGGCGACCTCGGAGCGGTACCCCGCCAGCAGGGCGTCGACCACCCGCGCGGTCCGCAGCGCGCTCTCCCCCGTGCTGGGGCTCTCGCCACGGCCGAGCAGGGAGTCGACGACGGCCTGCACCAGGGGCAGCTGCACGGGCGTGGGGTAGGGCGCCTCGACCCGCTGCTCCCCCGCGGCGGTGCGGATCCGCAGGGGCTCCTCACCCAGGGAGCTGAAGGCCACGCTGCCCCGGCTGCCGACGATCTCGACCTCGTCGAGCTCCTGGCCGGCGTCGAAGCACCACAGCCCGACCCCGTCGACCCCCGAGGTGTGCCGGAACGAGGCGGTGACGACGTCCTCGGCCGCGTGGTGGCGACCGCGGTTGGCGGCCGTCCCGGTCACCGAGGTCACCGGGCCGAGCAGGTGGTCGAGCAGGTCCAGGGTGTGCGAGCCGAGGTCGACCAGCAGCCCGCCGCCCGAGATCTCGGGGCGCACGCGCCAGGGCGCCTGCCCCTCGGGCCAGGTCTCGGCCCGCTTGAGCAGGCGCACCGTGACGGCCCGCGGCTCACCGATCGTGCCGTCGCGCAGCAGCTCCGCGACGCGGTCGAACCGGGGCATGGCCCGCCGGTAGTAGGCCACGTGCAGGGGCACCCCGGCCGCGGCGCAGGCGTCGATCATCGACGTGCACTCGGCGGCCGTGCGGGCCATCGGCTTCTCGACGTACACGGGCTTGCCCGCGGCGGCGGCCCGCAGCACGTAGTCGGCGTGGGAGTCCGGCGGGGTCGCGACGTAGACGGCGTCGACCTCGGGGTCAGCCAGGAGTGCGTCGCCGTCGTCGTACCAGCGCGGGACCCCGTGCCGGCGCGCGTAGTCCGCGGCCTTGGCGCCGTCGCGGCGCATGACGGCCACCAGGGATGAGCTCTCGGCCTGCTGGAAGGCCGGCCCGCTCTTGACCTCGGTGACGTCGCCGACCCCGATGATTCCCCAGCGGACGTGGTTCTCCATGCCCCCGAACCTAGCGGCTGCAGCCGAGGACGTTCAGGTCGTCCGCCTCACGCCGCGCCACGCCGCAGGGCCTCAGGGAGCTGCGTCGCCGCCCCGGACGTCGCCGGGACCGGCAGCACGAGGGAGGTCTCCCCGAGGCGCACGGTGACCTCGATTACTCCGGCGTACCGCGGGTGCTCACCGGTCGTGACCTCGTCCACCCGCGCCAGGGGCAGCACGGTGCGTTCGATCGAGTGCACCGGACGCCGCCCGCGCAGCCACCACTCGCGCCGGTGCACCAGCTGCAGCTCGCCCTCGCTCCGGCACACCACGGCCCCGTGCAGGGTCATCGGCCACGCCGCGTGAGCCAGACCCGCCGCCG
>NZ_JALPKN010000069.1 GCF_023630195.1 Actinotalea sp. C106
CACCTGCTGCGGCGGCGCAAGCAGGCCTGGGAGGGCACCGACCGGCAGGTGCGGGGACGGGTCATGGCCCGGCTCCGGGACGCGGACCACCCGGTGCCCGCGGCGGTCCTGGCGGACGTGAGCCTCGACGCCGTGCAGCGCGCCCGGGTCCTCGCAGGGCTCCTCCTCGACGGCCTCGTCGAGGAGCTCGACGACGGCTACCGGCTGCCCGGATGAGCATCCCGATCCCCGCCGGGCTGCTGGCCCTCCCCGACCACGGGCCCACGTGGCAACCGTGGCTCGACGGCGTGCCGCGCGTGCTCGAGGAGGTGCTCGACGACTGGTCCCTGACGCCCGACGGCGCCCCGGGCCACGGCGAGTGCGCCCTGGCCGTGCCGGTCCGCACCGAGGACGGCGAGCCTGCGGTCCTCAAGCTCGGGTGGCCGCACGAGGAGTCCGACCACGAGCACCTCGCCCTGCGGCACTGGCACGGGCAGGGCGCTGTGCACCTGCTCACGGCCGACCCGCGACGCGGCGCGCTCCTCCTCGAGCGCGCGAGCACCACCGGCCTGGGCTCGATCGACGCGGTCGAGGCCTGCGCCGTCGTCGGCGGTCTGTACCGCAGGCTGCACCGGCCGGCCCTGCCCCAGCTCAGGCCGCTGTCAGGCCTGGCGGCCGACTGGTCCGTCCGGCTCCTGGCCCTGCCCCGGGACGCTCCGGTGCCGCGACGCCTCGTCGAGCAGGCCGCCTCCCTCGCCCGGTCCTTCTCGCGGGCGGAGGGAGTGGACGACCGGATCGTGCACACCGACCTGCACTACGCGAACGTGCTCGCGTCCACCCGGGAGCCGTGGCTCGCCATCGACCCCAAGCCCCTGGCCGGGGACCCGGCCTTCGAGGTCGCCCCGCTGCTGTGGAACCGGTGGGCCGAGGTGGTCGCGACGGGCGAGGTGCGCTGGGCCGTGCAGCAACGGTTCTGGTCGGCGGTGGACGCGGGCGGCCTCGACCCGGACCGGGCACGGGACTGGGCGGTGGTGCGCGAGGTGGTCGCCGTGCTGTGGTGCCTCGAGGCCGCGGGCCGTGACGACCGCGCCCTGACCTCGTCCGACCGGGAGTGGATCACCCGGGCGGTCACCATCGCCAAGGCCGTGCAGGACTGACGGCCCGCACCTGGGTCCGGCACCTGCGCTCGCCGACGTCCCGGCACTCAGGGCATCTCGAGGAGCATCCGGGTGTTGCCGAGGGTGTTGGGCTTGACCCGCGCCAGGTCGAGGAACTCGGCCACGCCGTCGTCGTGCGAGCGGAGCAGCTCGACGTACACGTCGGCGTCGACCGGGGTGCCGTTGATGGCCTCGAAGCCGTGCTGGCGGAAGAACTCGACCTCGAAGGTCAGGCAGAACAGGCGGCGCAGCCCGAGGTCCTGCGCCCGCGCGACCAGGGCGTCGAGCAGGGCGTGCCCCACCCCGCGGCCCCGCCACGCGCGGTGCACCGCCAGGGTGCGCACCTCGGCGAGGTCGGTCCACATGACGTGCAGCGCGCCGCAGCCGATCAGGGCGCCGGTCTCGTCCTCGGCGACCATGAAGTCCTGCACGGCCTCGTAGTAGCCGACCAGCTCCTTGGCCAGCAGGATGCGCTCCTGCGCGTAGGGCTGGACCAGGTCGCGCAGCTGGGGCACGTCACGGGGCAGGGCCGACCGCAGCACGTAGGGGGGTGTCGACGGCTCAGCCACCGGCACGGCCAGGTCAGGGATCTCATCAGGCACGCACCAACGCTAGAGCAGATCAGGGCACGACGGCGGCCGGCAGGTCGACCAGGGCCGCGGCGGTGACCTCGTCGATCACCAGGTCGGTGACGGCCCCCGCCGCGAGCGCAGCGCGCAGAGGGGCGACCTTGTTGTCCCCCGCGACGGCGCACACCCGGCGCGGGATGCGGCGGAGCTCGGTGGGCGTGGGGCCGGTCGCGCGGGCGTTGAGGGCGACGTCGGCGTAGCTGCCGTCAGCTCGCAGGAAGACGGTGCAGACGTCGCCGACGACCCCTTCGTCGTGCAGGAGCGTGACGTCCTCGGCGTCGAGGTAGCCGGCCGAGTACACGTGGCTGGGGACCCCGCCGCTCACGGCGCCCACGCTGAACAGCGCGATGTCCGCCCGGCGTTGGACGTCCAGGACGCGACGGATCGACCGTTCGCGCCACATCGAGGCCTTGGTCTCGGGGTAGTCGAAGAAGGCGGGCACCGGGAAGTGGTGCACCGCGGCGTCGAAGGCGCTGCCGAACCCGGAGATCAGGTCGCTCGCGTACTCGACACCGCTGGTGCGGGTGTTGGCCGCGCCGTTGAGCTGGACGACGGAGCTGCCGCGGGTGGCCTTGGGGGTCAGGTTGCGTCCGATCGCCGCCAGGGTGGTGCCCCACGCGAGGGCGAGGACCATCTCGGAGTCGAACCACGAGCCGATCAGCTTGGCGGTGGTCAGGGCGACCTGCTCGAGGCGTTGGAGCTCTGTCGCGGAGTCCGGCACGGGCACCACGTAGGCCTCGATCGCGTGCTCGCGGGCGATCGTGCGACTCAGTCCGGGGGCGAGAGTTCGTGCAGGGCGGATGGTGATCTCGACCAGACCGGTCTCGCGGGCCCGCTTGATCAAGCGGGAGACGGTGGACCGCGAGGTGCCCAGGTGCCGGGCGATCACGTCCATCGTCATGTCCTGCAGGTAGTACATCGACGCTGCTCGCAGCACGTCCTCGCGCTCCATCGCGCTCTCCGCCCTCTCGTGGGTCGACGGCGGCCTCGGCCGCTCGGTCCCCCGGCGCACCAGTGTTGCACGTTCGTGCACTCCGGTTGCGCGTTCGTTCTCCCCGTGGAAAACATAGGACAAGTCGCGCGGCCGGCTGCTTCGTGAAGCCCCGTCCTCGGAGGTCTCCCACAAGAGTCACCGCGCACCGCGGAGCGCCATCGTGCGTCAAGGAGGACGAAGTGAAGACAGCCGCCCTGACCCCGGAGTCCAGGACCAAGGCCCTCGACGCGCTCGACGCGTCGTCGACCGACGGGAACGAGCTCGACGTCCTGGTGATCGGCGGCGGCGTCACCGGCGCCGGGGTCGCCCTCGACGCCGTGACCCGTGGCCTGCGGGTCGGCCTCGTCGAGGCCCAGGACTGGGGCTCGGGGACCTCGAGCCGGTCCAGCAAGCTCGTCCACGGCGGGCTCCGCTACCTGCAGATGCTCGACTTCCACCTGGTTCACGAGGCCCTCACCGAGCGCGACCTGCTGCTCAAGCGGATCGCCCCGCACCTGGTGCGCCCGGTCTCCTTCCTCTACCCCCTCGAGCACAAGGTCTGGGAGCGGGCCTACGTCGGCGCGGGGGTCGCCCTCTACGACACCCTGGCGAGCCTCGCGCCCGGCAACCGGGCGATGCCCTGGCACCGGCACCTGAGCCGCAAGGGCATGGAGCGGATGTTCCCCGACCTGCGGCACGACGCCGCCGTCGGCGCCGTCCGCTACTGGGACGCGAGCGTCGACGACGCGCGCCTGGTCAGCACCCTGGTGCGTACGGCAGCCTCCTACGGGGCGCACGTCGCGAGCCGCACCCAGGTGGTCGAGCTCACCCACCGCGGGACCGGCGCCGTCAACGGCGCGGTGCTCGCCGACCTCGAGACCGGCCGCCGGGTCACCGTCCGGGCCGACCAGGTCATCAACGCGACGGGCGTGTGGACCGAGGAGACCGAGGCCCTGGCCGACGCCGACGGCGGTCTGCGGGTGCTGGCCTCCAAGGGCGTGCACATCGTCGTCCCCCGCGACCGGATCCGCGGCGACGTCGGGCTGATCCTGCAGACCGAGAAGTCCGTGCTCTTCGTCATCCCGTGGTCGCGGTACTGGGTGATCGGCACCACCGACACCCCGTGGGAGCAGGAGCTCCAGCACCCCGTGGCCACCGCGGCGGACATCGACTACGTGATCGACCACGCCAACACGGTGCTCGCGCGGCCCCTCACCCGGGACGACGTCATCGGCACCTGGGCCGGCCTGCGGCCGCTGCTCCAGCCCGGAACCAAGGAGGGCACCTCCTCGGCCAAGGTCTCCCGCGAGCACACGGTCGCCTCCCCCACCCCGGGGCTGACCGTCGTCGCCGGGGGCAAGCTGACCACCTACCGGGTCATGGCGGTCGACGCCGTGGACTTCGCCCTCGGCGGCCGGGCCAAGCAGCTCCCCTCGATCACCGACCGGATATCCCTGGTGGGCGCCGAGGGGCACGCCGTCCTGCAGCGCCAGAGCCGGCGGATCGCCTCGACCTACGGGTGGAGCCGGGCCATGGTCGACCACCTGCTGCACCGCTACGGGTCGCTGCTCACCGACATCACCGAGATGGTCGACGCGGACCCGTCCCTGGGCCGCCCCCTCGAGCACGCCCCGGCCTACCTGCGCGCCGAGGTCGCCTACGCGGCCAGCCACGAGGGCGCCCTGCACCTCGAGGACGTCCTGCTGCACCGCACCCGTCTCGTCTACGAGCAGTCGGACCGCGGCCTGGGCGCGATCGAGGAGATCGCCGACCTGGTCGGTGAGCGCCTCGGCTGGGACGACGCGACCCGCCAGGCCGAGATCGACTCCTACCGGGCGCGGTGCGAGGCCGAGGAGGCCGCCTCCCACGAGACGGACGACGCCGGCGCGGAGGTCGCGCGTCTGGCCGCCGAGGACATCACCCCGTTGATGCCCCTGGGTGGCTCGGCCGACGGCGGGACCAAGCCGGGCTCCTCCCCCCACGACCGCGGGACCGCAGGCCCTGCCGGGACCTGAGCTCCCCAGACCGACCTCCCGGGCGCCCTGCCCGTGAGGCCCTCGACCCTCCGGGTGCCTGCCCGGAGAGCACGTGACAACGACGTCTCGCTGACGAAACGAGGAATGCCATGGACCCCAGTCTTCTCGATGTCTTCATCTCGGAGATCATCGGCACCGGACTGCTGCTGCTGCTCGGTGCCGGTGTCGTCGCGACCGTCCTCCTGCCGAAGTCCAAGGGCTTCAACGGAGGCTGGTTGCTGATCAACTTCGGGTGGGGGCTCGGCGTCTTCGCGGGCGTGTTCGCCGCGTGGAAGTCCGGCGCGCACATCAACCCCGCCGTCACCGTCGGCCTCCTGGCCAACGGGGTGGACGAGTACGCCACCGGCGTGTCCGTGACGGTCGCCTCGACCCTGGTGTACTTCGCCGGTCAGCTGATCGGCGCCTTCCTCGGCGCGGTGCTCGCCTTCCTGGCCTTCAAGCCGCACTTCGACGAGGAGCTCGACGCGGCCTCCAAGCTCGGCGTCTTCGCGACCGGCCCAGCGATCCGCTCGTACGGCTGGAACCTCGTCACCGAGATCATCGGCACCTTCGTGCTGGTGTACATCGTGATCCAGTTCGGCAACACGCCCAACGAGCTCGGCCCGCTCGCGGTCGCCCTGCTCGTCGTCGGCATCGGCGCGAGCCTCGGCGGGCCCACCGGGTACGCCATCAACCCGGCCCGTGACCTCGGGCCTCGCATCGCCCACGCGCTGCTGCCCATCAAGGGCAAGGGCTCGAGCGACTGGAGCTACGCGTGGGTGCCGATCGTCGGCCCCCTGATCGGCGGCGCCATCGCGGGCCTGCTCGCCGCTGCTGTCGCCTGACCCGTGCGGACCCTTCCCTCCGGGCCCCCAGCGGCCCGCACGACCACCACCACCCACGACGACGTGAAGGACTGACATGGCTGACTACATCCTTGCCATCGACCAGGGCACGACCAGCTCGAGGGCGATCGTCTTCGACCACTCCGGGTCGATCCACTCGACCGGCCAGCTCGAGCACGAGCAGATCCTGCCCCGTGCCGGCTGGGTCGAGCACGACGCCCAGGAGATCTGGACCAACGTCCGCGAGGTCGTGGGCCTGGCCCTGACCCGCGGCAACCTCACCCACGAGGACATCGCGGCCGTCGGCATCACCAACCAGCGCGAGACCGCCGTCGTGTGGGACCGCACCACGGGCAAGCCCGTGTACAACGCGATCGTCTGGCAAGACACCCGCACCCAGAAGATCTGCGACGAGCTGGCCGCCCTGGGCGGCGGGGCCGAACGCTACAAGGAGAAGGTCGGCCTACCCCTGGCGACCTACTTCTCCGGGCCCAAGATCCGCTGGATCCTCGACAACGTCGACGGCGCGCGGGAGAAGGCCGAGGCCGGGGACCTCATGTTCGGCAACACCGACGCCTGGGTGCTGTGGAACATGACCGGCGGGGTCAACGGCGGTGTGCACGTGACCGACGTGACCAACGCCTCGCGCACCATGCTCATGGACGTGCGCACCCTCACCTGGGACGAGGAGATCGCCGCCGAGATGAAGATCCCGGTGTCGATGCTCCCCGAGATCCGCTCCTCCTCCGAGGTGTACGGCAAGGGTCGCAAGGGCGGCATGGTGCCCGGGGTCCCGATCGCCGGGATCCTCGGCGACCAGCAGGCGGCCACCTTCGGCCAGGCCTGCTTCGAGGTGGGCACGGCCAAGAACACCTACGGCACGGGCAACTTCATGCTGCTCAACACCGGGACCGAGCCCGTCCCGTCCAAGAACGGCCTGCTCACCACCGTCTGCTACAAGATCGGCGACGCCCCTGCGGTCTACGCCCTCGAGGGTGCGATCGCGGTGACCGGGTCGTTGATCCAGTGGCTGCGGGACAACCTCGGCATCATCAAGGACGCCGCCGAGAGCGAGACCCTCGCCAAGAGTGTCGAGGACAACGGGGGCGCGTACTTCGTCCCCGCGTTCTCGGGGCTGTTCGCCCCGCACTGGCGCTCGGACGCCCGCGGTGCGCTCGTCGGGATGACCCGGTACGTCAACAAGGGCCACATCGCGCGGGCCGCCCTGGAGGCCACGGCCTTCCAGACCCGCGAGGTGCTCGACGCCATGAACGCCGACTCGGGCGTGGACCTGACCGAGCTCAAGGTCGACGGCGGCATGATCGCCAACGAGACGCTCATGCAGTTCCAGGCCGACATCCTCGGCGTCCCCGTGGTGCGGCCGAAGGTCGCCGAGACCACGGCCCTCGGCGCGGCCTACGCGGCCGGCATCGCCGTCGGGTACTGGGAGGGCGAGCAGGACGTCATCGACAACTGGGCCGAGGGGCAGCGCTGGGAGCCCTCCATGGACGAGGCCGCGCGGGAGAAGACCTACCGCAACTGGAAGAAGGCCGTCACCAAGACCCTCGACTGGGTCGACGAGGACGTGGACTGAGCCTGGTGGTCTGACCTCCGAGTCTTGACCTGCAGCGAATCACCTGCAGCGCGTCACCAGAAGCCCCGCCGCCCCTGCGCGGCGGGGCTTCTGCGTGCCCCGCCGGCACTCCGTCCGCCCCCTCGCGCTCTCCCACCCCGCACTCCCGCCCCGCCCGTCGTCGAGTGGTCACTTCTTGCCGCTACCCGTGGTGGGCGATGCAGCAAGAAGTGACCACTCGACAGCGGTGAGGGGGCGCGACGCGGCTGCGGGCGCTCAGCGGCGGGCGGCGAGGGTCTCAGCAGGGGACCGGGGTGGGCCTCCGCGGGGTGGTCGCGTGCGGGGGCGGGCGCGGGGCGCAAGGATGGGGCCCATGACGACGATCGCTGTGACAGGGGCGTACGGCAAGGCAGGGCGAGCGGTGGTGGCCGATCTGCTCGAGCACGGCTACGAGGTGCACGCGACAGACCTCACCGGTCCGCCGGGGGCCGACGCCGGCCTCGGGACCGACCTGCTGGTCGCGGACCTCACCGACTACGGGCAGGCCTTCGAGGTGCTCTCCGAGGCCGACGCCGTGGTCCACCTGGGCAACATCCCCGCCCCCGGCCGCGCCACGGCCCCCGAGACCCTCAACCGCAACACCGCGATGAACCAGAACGTGTTCCTCGCGGCGGCTCGGCACAACCTGCGCAAGGTGGTGTGGGCCTCGAGCGAGACCACCCTGGGCCTGCCCTTCGACGTCGCGCCGCAGTACGCGCCGGTCGACGAGGCCCACTTCCCGGTACCGACCTCGACCTATGCGCTGTCCAAGGTGCTCGGCGAGGAGACCGCCCGCCACGTGCAGGCGTGGAGCGGCATCCCCTTCCTGGGACTGCGGCTGTCGAACATCCACCGCCCCGAGGACTACGCCGCCGTGCCCGGCTACTGGGGCGACGCGCAGCTGCGGCGGTGGAACCTGTGGGGCTACGTCGACGTGCGCGACGTCGCGCAGGCCTTCCGCCTCGGCCTGGAGGCCGAGACCGACGGGTCGCAGAACGTCATCATCGCCGCGGCCGACACGATCATGAACCGTCCCTCGGCCGATCTCATGGCCGAGGTCTTCCCCGAGGTGGAGCGCACCCGCGAGGTCGGCGAGTTCGAGACCCTGCTCTCGATCGACGCCGCCCGCGAGCTCATCGGGTACGCCCCCGCCCATTCCTGGCGCGACCACGTGGGCTGAGGCCACAGGTTCGGCTGGAGTCGCGGGAGGCGCTGAGGCCGCAGGACGCGCTGCGGCCTCAGCAGCCCCGCGTGGCTCAGTGGAACCAGGTGCCGCCGTTCACGTCGAGCACGGTCCCGGTGCTGAAGGATCCGGCCGCTGAGGCGAGGAACAGCACCGCGGCCGCGACGTCCTGCGGGCGACCGGGGCGGGCCAGCGGGGTGCCCGCCACGGCGGCACGCTGCCCCTCCTCGGGGGTGAAGGTCGCGTGGAAGGGGGTCTCGCCGATGAACCCCGGGGCGATCGCGTTGACCGTGATGCCGCGCGGGCCGAGCTCCTTGGCCAGGCCGCGGGTGAACCCGTCGAGGGCTGCCTTGGAGGCGGCGTAGGCCACGGCGCCCGGGCCGCCGCCGTTCTGCCCGGCGAGGGACCCGATCGAGACCACCCGACCGCCGTCGGGCATCGCCGCCAGGGCCGCGCGGGTCACGTAGAAGGTGCTGGTGAGGTTGACGTCGATCACGGCGTGCCAGTGCTCGTCGGTCATCTCGGCGACCTTCTGCCGCCCGACCAGGCCGCCGGCGTTGTTGACCAGCACGTCGATCCCCCCGCCGAGGGCCTCCACGGCCTGCCCGACGACGGCGGTCACCGCGGCGCCGTCCGTCGCGTCGAGCTCGAAGGCCACGGCGCGACGCCCCAGGTCCTCGATCTCACGGACCACGTCGGCGGCGTCGTGCGAGCGGTACGTCACGGCGACGTCGGCCCCCGCACGGGCGAGGTCGAGGGCGACGGCGCGGCCGATCCCGGTGCCTCCACCGGTCACCAGGGCGCGCTTGCCGGTCAGGTCGATCAGGGCTGCGGTCTCAGTCATGGGTTCTCCTTGATCAGAGGACGACCCCCGCGGAGCGCCTGCGAGAACGCTCTGCGGGGGTCGTCGTCGACGGCCGGCCGAGGGCCGGACGGGTGGGGGGTGGTTCAGCCTGCGACCACCGGGGGTCGGCTCAGCGGTCCACGCGGGCGCTGCCGCCGCCGGCCAGCTTGAGGACCTCGGCCTTGGTGACCATGGTCGTGTCCCCCGGGGTGGTCATGGCCAGGGCGCCGTGGGCAGCGCCGTACTCGACGGCGGTCTGCAGGTCCTGGCCGTCGAGCAGGCCGTAGACCAGGCCCGAGGCGAAGGAGTCCCCGCCACCGACGCGGTCCATGATCTCGAGACGCTCACGGTGGGCGGACTGCACGACGCCGGTCTCGCGGGACCAGGCCAGGGCGCCCCAGTCGTTGACGCTGGCGCTGTGCACGGTGCGCATCGTGGTGCCGATGACCTGGAAGTTGGGGTAGGCCGCCGCAGCGGTCTCGATCATCGCGGCGAACTTGTCGACCTCGAGGGCCGAGAGGTTCTCGTCGACGCCCTCGACCTCGAAGCCGAGGCTGGCCGTGAAGTCCTCCTCGTTCCCGATCATGACGTCGATGTGCTTCGCGATCTCCTTGTTGACCTCCTGCGCCTTGGCGTGGCCGCCGATCGACTTCCACAGGCTGGGGCGGTAGTTCAGGTCGTAGGAGACGACCGTGCCGTGCTTCTTGGCCGCGGTCACGGCCTCGATCACGGTCTCGGCCGAGCTCTCGCTCAGGGCCGCGAAGATGCCCCCGGTGTGCAGCCACCGCACGCCGAGCTCACCGAACAGGTGGTCCCAGTCCACGTCACCGGGCTTCATCTGGGAGGCCGCGGTGTGGCCACGGTCCGAGACCCCGACGGCGCCGCGCACGCCGAACCCGCGCTCGGTGAAGTTGAGCCCGTTGCGGACCTCACGGCCGATGCCGTCGAAGGGGACCCACTGGATGAACTGGGTGTCGAGCCCACCGGTGAGGATGCAGTCCTCGACGAGGCGCCCGATCTCGTTGTCGGCCAGAGCCGTCACGACCGCCCCGCGCAGCCCGAAGGCCCGACGCAGACCACGGGTCACGTTGTACTCCCCGCCGCCCTCCCAGGCGCGGAACTGCCGCGAGGTGCGGATGCGACCCTCGCCCGGGTCGAGGCGCAGCATGACCTCACCGAGGGAGACGGCGTCGTAGCGGCACTCGGCCGCGGGGCGGATGGTCAGGGCCATGGTCAGGCTCCTTCGTCTGGGATGGCTGGGGTGGGCGTGGGCCCGGTACTCCCGGGCGGGGGCCGGACGGTCAGGCGTCGAGCAGCGCGACGGCCTCGGCCGTGAGCTGGGTGATGCCCGCGAAGTCGCCGGCCTTGATCTTGTCGCGGGGGACCATCCACGAGCCGCCCACCGCGGCGACCGCGGGGATGGCCAGGTACTCGTGCAGGTTGGCCGGGCCGACGCCGCCGGTGGGCACGAAGGTCACGCCACCGAAGGGGGCCGCGAGGGCCTTGATGGCGGGGGCGCCGCCCGAGGTGCCGGCCGGGAAGAACTTGACGGTGCTCAGGCCGAGCTCGAGGGCCGCCTGGATCTCGGTCGCGGTGACCGCGCCGGGCAGGGCGAGGACGCCGTGCTCGCGGCAGCGCTCGACGACGGCCCGGCTCAGGCCCGGCGAGACGACGTAGGAGGCGCCGGCGGCGACCGCCCGGTCGACCTGCTCGGCGTTCAGCACGGTGCCGGCGCCCACGAGGATGTCGCCGCGGTCGGCCATGGCGCGGATCGAGTCCTCGGCCGCGGCGGTGCGGAAGGTGACCTCGGCGACCGGCAGACCGCCCGCGACCAGGGCGCCGGCCAGGGCATCGGCGTCGGCGGCGTCGTCGAGGACGACCACGGGGACGAGGCGCGCGGCGCCGAGGGCAGTCAGGGTGTCCGTCATCGTGGCATCCATTTCGCTAGGCGGAATGCGTGTGTCGCTCTCCGAAATACAGGATGCCACGAGTGGCGCTCAGGCTCAAGGGCATCAGGCACCGATGCGCCTCGGGCACCTCGCCCGCCTAGCCTGGAGAGCAAGATCAACGAGGCGCAGCACCCATCGCTCGACCATGGCGACGACGACGACCACGACACCGACGACGACGACGAGAGAGGCGACATGGCACGACACCCGATGGCCCGACGACACGCACGCCCCGCCGCCCTGGGCGGCACGCTCTACGCGGTCTTCTGGATGGTCGTGCTGGCCCTCCGCGAGCCGGGCACGCCCGTCCTCGGCATCGTCCTGACCGGCCTGCTCGGCGGCGTCGTCTTCGGCCTGCTGGAGTTCCTGGTGCTGTACCGCACCGGCATCCGGCGGCACCGGCACGAGCCCCAGCCCCGAGGGCTCACCGACCAGGGATCGTGATGCCCTCCGGCAGGTGGGCCGGCAGCACGGCCCGCATCTGCTCGCGCAGCCAGGCGACCCGGTCGGGCGTCATGCGCTCCGCCGGCGCCGTGATGCTCACCGCCGCGACCGCCGAGCCCGAGCGCAGCAGCGGGACCGCGAGGCAGCTGATGCCGACCTCGTTCTCCTGGTCCTCGGTGGCGTAGCCGCGCTCGCGGGCGCGCTCGAGGACCGCCCAGACGTGGTCGGCGTCGACCCCGGCCCCGTCCCCCGCCGCGCGGACGTACCCGGGCAGCAGCGAGCGGTCGGTGCGGCGGTGCGACAGCAGGGCCCGTCCCAGGGCGGTGGTCACCGCGGGGCTGCGCCGACCGATGGCCGACCACACCCGCAACGACCGGTCCGGCTCGACCTTGTCGAGGTAGACCACGTGGCTGCCCTCGAGCACCCCGAGGTGGACGAGCTCCTCGGCCGCGGCGCACAGGGCGACCAGGGCCGGGTGCAGCAGGGCGGGCAGGTTCTCGTCGCTCAGGTAGTCGTCGGCCAGCTGGGTCGCCGAGGGCCCGAGCCGGTAGGCGCCCGACGTCGAGTCCTGGGTCACGAAGCCGCGGTAGCGCAGCGCGGCGAGGGTGCGGTGCACCGTGGTCTTGTTGAGCCCGAGGCCGGTGGCCAGGTCGGCGAGGACCGCCCCGCGTGCGCCCGCGCGGGCGAGGGCCTGGAGGACGAGCAGAGCGCGGTCGACCGCCTCGACCGGGGAGCCCTGCGCCCCGGCCACCTCCCCCGCTCCACGCGTGGACGCACCCGACGTCGGGCTCACCGTCGTCGGGCTCACCACCGTGGGGTCGGCTCGGTCCATGCGGCCCACCCTACGAGCCGCGCGCGGTGCCGAGACCGGGCCCTCGCCGTCGCGCCGTCGTCGGACCGCTCAGGTGTCCGCGTCGCACACCCCTCAGCCGTGCGTCGGCCAGGTCACGTCCAGGGCTCGCGGGTTGAGCGGGTGCGCCGGCCGCCGGCCGTGGGCGACGTCGATCAGCGCGCCCAGGCAGCTGCTCGCGACGTCGCGGGTGAAGTCCTCGGTCCAGCACAGGGCGTGGGGGGTCACGATGACGTTCGGCAGGCGCAGCAGGGGGTCGCCGGGCAGGGGCGGCTCGGGGTCCAGGACGTCGAGCCCGGCCCCGGTGATGCCGCCCTCCGCGAG
>NZ_JALPKN010000006.1 GCF_023630195.1 Actinotalea sp. C106
CCACCCAGCCCACCCCGGGCCCTTCCACCCAGCCCACCCCGGGCCCTTCCACCCAGCCCACCCCAGGCCGTGCCCCTGCCTCGGCAGCCTCGGCTCGCTCGTCGTCGACCCCCCCTCCTGCGCCGGACCGGCAGGACTTCGACTCCCTGATCGGACGGTCCCCCGCCGTGCTGACCCGCCACCGTTTCGACCCCACCCCGTTCGTCCTGGTCCTCATCGGCCTCGCCGTCGTGATCGGCGTGGTCATGGCCTACAACCGCCTGACGGCCCCCCTGCCCCCGATCGGCGGCTCGGACGGCTTCGGCGACGTCCAGGCCGAGGAGACCGCCGAGGGCGAGGTCCCGGCTGAGGGCGAGGCGGACGAGGGCGAGGGCGAGGGCGAGCCACCCGCCGAGGAGGAGTCCCCGGAGGAGATCACCGCGCCCGTGATCGTCTCGGCCCAGCAGGTCGATCCGCCCCCGGACGGTGACGACAACGAGCACCCCGAGGCCGTGGACCGCGCGATCGACGGCGACCCGACGACCTTCTGGTTCACCCGGACCTACGTGTCCCCCACCTACGGCATGAAGGACGGGGTCGGCTTCGCCGTCACCCTCGAGGAGCCCGCGATGGTCAGCACCGTCGACCTCGCGGTCAACGGGGCAGGCGGTCGGGTGGAGGTGCGCGCGACGGACCCCAGCACGCCCACCGAGGGAGCCGTGCTGGTCGAGAGCCCGCTGGGGCCCGACATGACGCTCGAGCTGCCCGAACCGACCCAGGCGGCCCACATCGTGCTCTGGTTCACCGAGCTCCCGCAGACCCCGGACGGCCTCAACCGCGTCGAGCTCTACGAGATCTCGCTCTCCTGACGCGGAGCCGCGGCGACCGGGGAACGGCGCCGAGCTGAACCCGCGATGAACCCGCAGGGGGCGGCCCACCGGCAGGAACACCGGAGCCCTAGGATCTGTTGACGTGGTCGCAGGCGAACCTCCTGCGGCAGATCCACGACAGACAGAGGGATGCACGTGACCCAGACCCGTGACCTGGTCATCATCGGCTCAGGCCCGGCCGGATACACCGCCGCCGTCTACGCCGCACGCGCCGGCCTTGCGCCCGTCGTCGTCGCCGGGGCGGTGACTGCCGGCGGCGCCCTGATGAACACCACCGAGGTCGAGAACTTCCCTGGCTTCGTCGACGGCATCATGGGCCCCGAGCTCATGGAGAACATGCAGAAGCAGGCTGAGCGCTTCGGGGCCGAGGTCCTCTACGACGACGTCGTCGAGGCAGACCTCACCGGGCCGCTCAAGACGGTGCGTACCGGCAACGGCGACACCTTCGTCGCGCGTTCGGTGATCCTCGCGACCGGCTCGGCGTACCGCGAGCTGGGCCTGCCGGACGAGAAGCGGCTCTCGGGCCACGGCGTCTCGTGGTGCGCGACCTGCGACGGGTTCTTCTTCCGCGGGCAGGACGTCGTCGTCGTCGGGGGCGGGGACTCGGCGGTCGAGGAGGCCACCTTCCTGACCCGCTTCGCCAACAAGGTCACGATGGTGCACCGTCGCGACGAGCTGCGGGCCTCCAAGATCATGGCGGACCGTGCGCACAACGACCCGAAGATCGAGTTCGCCTGGAACAGCGAGGTCGTCGCGATCCACGGCGAGGAGAAGCTCTCGGGCCTCACCCTGCGGGACACCGTCACCGGCGAGCTGCGCGAGCACACGGCCACCGGGCTGTTCGTGGCCATCGGGCACATCCCGCGCAACGAGCTGCTGATCGGCCAGGTCGACCTGGACGACAACGGCTACGTGCTCGTCGGCGGGCCGGACGCCCGCGGCACCCAGACCAACGTCGAGGGGGTCTTCGCCTGCGGCGACCTCGTCGACCACGTCTACCGGCAGGCCATCACCGCGGCGGGCACAGGGTGCTCGGCCGCGCTCGACGCGCAGCACTACCTGGCAGACCTGGTCGGTGCGGTCGCCCCGCCCGCCCCCGAGAGCCTGCCTGAGAAGATCGAGGAGACCCTGTGAGCACCGTCCCCGTCACCGACGCCACCTTCAAGTCCGAGGTCCTCGAGTCCCCGGTCCCCGTGCTGGTCGACTTCTGGGCCCCCTGGTGCGGTCCCTGCCGGCAGGTCGCCCCGGTGCTCGAGGAGCTCTCGGGGGTCTACGAGGGTCGTCTGACCATCGCGAAGGTCAACACCGACGAGAACCCCGAGGTGACGGCCGCCTACGGGATCACCTCGATCCCGACGATCAACATCTACTCGGGCGGCGAGCTGATCAAGCAGATCGTCGGCGCCCGGCCCAAGCCGGCCCTGGTCACCGAGATCGACGCCATCCTCGCCTGAGCCTCGACCAAGAGCCCTGGATCCTGGCGGTCCAGGGCTCGTGGCGTGCCCGGGATCAGGGGTAGCATCGGTGCATGACGATGCTAGCGCCAGAGGTCGATGCTTCTCGCCACGACCCCGCTCACCTCGCGACCGCTGCGTGCCTCTTCCGCGGCCTGGGTGACGCCAACCGGTTGGCGATCCTGCAGCACCTGACCCTCGGTGAGCACCGCGTCCGGGACCTCACCGAGCACCTCGGGCTCGCCCAGAGCACGGTCTCCGCCCACTGCCTGTGCCTCGCGGACTGCGGACTGGTGACCTCACGGACCCAGGGGCGCTCGACCCTCTACTCCCTCGCCGGGCCCGAGGTCCTCGACCTGCTCGCTGCCGCCGAGCGCCTGCTCGGTCTCACCGGGGAGACCGTCCGCCTGTGCCCCCGCTACGGGACGCAGGCTCCGGCATGAGGGGGACCGTCGAGCTCGACGCAGGGATCCCGGCGCCGGCCCGACGAGACCTCCTCCGTCGCCGGGTGCGCCTGATCGTGGCCGCCACCATCGGCTACAACGTGGTCGAGGCCGTGGTCGCGATCGGGGCGGGCGCCGCGGCCTCCTCGACCGCGCTGATCGGCTTCGGCCTCGACTCGGTGGTCGAGGTGCTCTCCGCGACAGCGATCGCGTGGCAGTTCGCGGGCGGGGTCAACCACGAGGACCGCGAGCACCGGGCGCTGCGGGTCGTGGCCTTCTCCTTCTTCGCCCTGGCTGCCCTGGTGACCTTCGAAGCCGTGCGTGCGCTGCTCGGCGCCGCAGAGACCCGCCACAGCACGGTGGGCATCGTGCTCGCCGCCCTGAGCCTGGTGGTCATGCCAGGGCTCGCCTGGTGGGAACGGCGCACCGGCCGCGAGCTGGGTTCGGCGAGCGTCGTGGCCGACAGCGCCCAGCTGCTCGTGTGCTCGGCCTTGAGCGGCGTGCTGCTCGTCGGGCTGGTCGCCAACTCAGCGCTGGGCTGGGGCTGGGCGGACCCCGTCGCCGCCCTCGTGATCGCCGCGGTCGCCGTGCGAGAGGGGGTCAACGCACTGCGCGGGGACACCTGCTGCTCCCCCGTCGCGCTCCTGGTCTCCGAGGACCCCGGGCTCGTCGATGCCACCGAGAAGAGCGAGCAGGCATGCTCTGGTGGCGGGTGCTGCGGCACGGGCGGGACCGCGGGCCCTCGCTGAGGCCTGCAGGCCACCCTGACGTCGGTCCGGACACCTCCGCCCGGCCCGCTGGGCGCCGTGGCAGACTCGGCCCATGACACCCGAGCACGGCGAGCCGATGGGGCAGGTGACTCCTGCCCCTCGCAGCGCCGCCCCCCACGCCCGCCCGTCGACCGGGACCCGCCTCGACCCGTGGATCGGCTCCTACGCCGACCGGACCCACGGCATGCGAGCCTCTGAGATCCGCGCCCTCTTCGCCGTCGCCAGCCGGCCCGAGGTCGTGTCGCTCGCGGGCGGCATGCCGAATCTCGCAGGTCTCCCTCTCGACACCCTCGCGGAGTCGGCGCAGCGCCTCATCGCGACCCGGGGGGCCACGGCCCTGCAGTACGGCTCAGGTCAGGGCGACCAGACCCTGCGCGAGCAGATCCTCGACGTCATGCGCCTCGAGGGGATCGACGCCCACCCGGACGACGTCGTGGTCACGACCGGCTCACAACAAGCCCTCGACCTGGTGACCAGGCTCTTCATCAACCCGGGGGACGTCATCGTCGCCGAGGCGCCGAGCTACGTCGGGGCGCTCGGTGTCTTCCGCGCCTACCAGGCCGACGTCGTGCACGTGCCCCTCGACGAGCACGGCCTGGTGCCCGAGGCGCTCGACGAGGCGCTGACCCGGCTCGCTGCCGAGGGCCGCACCGTCAAGCTCATCTACACGGTGCCCAACTTCCACAACCCCGCCGGGGTCACCCTGAGCCTCGAGCGGCGCCCACGCGTGCTCGAGATCGCCCAGCGTCACGGGGTTCTCCTGGTGGAGGACAACCCGTACGGTCTGCTCGGCTTCTCGGGCGACCCCCTGCCCGCGATGCGCTCGCTCGACGACGAAGGGGTCATCTACCTCGGCTCCTTCTCCAAGACCTTCGCCCCGGGGTACCGGGTGGGCTGGGCGGTCGCCCCGCACGCCGTGCGCGAGAAGCTGGTCCTGGCGAGCGAGTCCGCGATCCTGTGCCCCTCCAACGCCTCGCAGCTGGCCATCTCGACGTACCTCGCCGAGCACGACTGGAAGGGCCAGATCAAGGCCTTCCGGGAGATGTACCGCGAGCGGCGTGACGCCATGGTCGGCGCCCTGAGCGAGCACATCCCCGAGGCCTCCTGGACCGTGCCCGACGGCGGCTTCTACACCTGGGTGAAGCTGCCGGACGGGCTCGACGCCCAGGCCATGCTCCCGCGGGCCATCACGGCCCTGGTCGCCTACGTCTCGGGGACCGCCTTCTACGCCGACGGTCAAGGAGCCGATCACATGCGTCTGTCCTTCTGCTACCCGACGCCGGAACGCATCCGCGAGGGTGTGCGCCGACTGTCCACGGTCGTGGACGGCGAGCGTGAGCTGGTCGAGATCTTCGGCACCGCAGCCACCCGCGAGGGTCGCATCGTCGAGTCCCCCTCCCCGGACCTCGCATGAGCGCCCCGAGCGTCCTGGTCCTGGCCGGTGGCCTCTCGCACGAGCGTGACGTGTCGCTGCGCTCGGGCCGTCGGGTCGCCGAGGCGCTCCGGGGGGCCGGCCTCGAGGTCGCGGTGCACGACGTCGACGCCGATCTCATCCCCGCCCTGCGGCAGCTGGAGCCGGCCATCGTGTGGCCGCTGCTGCACGGGGCGAGCGGCGAGGACGGGTCCGTGCGGGACGTCCTCGAGATGATGGGCCTGCCCTACGTCGGCGCGGACCCCCGCGCGAGCCGCTGCGCATGGAGCAAGCCCGTCACCAAGACCATCGTCGCCGCGGCGGGGCTGAGCACCCCGCGCTTCGTCACCCTCCCCCAGAGCCTCTTCCGCGAGCTGGGGGCCGGCAAGGTCCTCGAGACGGTCCTGGCGAGCCTCGGCCTGCCGCTCGCCGTGAAGCCCTCACGCGGAGGGTCCGCCTTGGGCGTCACGGTCGTCCGCGAGGCCGAGCAGCTACCGCGGGCGATGGTCGACTGCTTCGCCTACGGCGACACCGCGCTGATCGAGCAGGCCGTGGACGGCGTCGAGCTCGCGGTGAGCGTGGTCGACACGGGGGACGGACCGCAGGCGTTGCCACCCGTCGAGCTGGTCACCGACGGGCCCTACGACTACGACGCGCGGTACGTACCAGGTCGCACCGAGTACTTCACCCCGGCCCGCCTCTCCGAGGAGGACTCTGCCCGGGTCGGCGCGGCGGCCGTGGCCGTGCACGAGGCCCTGGGACTGCGGCACCTGTCCCGCACCGACCTCATCCTCGACCGCGACGGGGTCCCGCAGTTCCTGGACCTCAACACCGCCCCGGGCATGACCGAGACATCACTGCTTCCGCAGGCCGCCGTGGCTGCGGGGCACGACCTCGGCAAGCTCTACCGCGCCATCGTGGAGAACGCTGCCGCCGGCTGAGCTGGCGGCAGCCCGAGGTCAGCGCAGCAGACCCGGGTCCTCCGGGGAGAGCATCTCCAGGATGCGGTTGAGGTCCTGGACCGACGCGAACTCCACGGTCATGCGGCCCTTGCTCTTGCCCAGCGCGATCTTGACGCGGGTGTCGAACCTGTCGGAGAGGCGACCGGCAAGGTCGTCGAGGGCCGCGTTCCGGTCCCCGGCGCGCGGGCGGCGCTGGGCGACGGGCTTCTCGGGGTCGCCGCCCAGGGTCACGATCTCCTCGGTGGCGCGGACGGAGATGCCCTCGGCCACGATCCGCTGCGCGAGCCGCTCCATGGCGGCCGCGTCGGCGAGGCCGAGCAGGGCGCGAGCATGACCCGCGGAGAGCACACCGGCAGCCACCCGGCGCTGCACCAGGGGCGGGAGCCGGAGCAGTCGCAAGGTGTTGCTGATCTGCGGGCGTGACCGGTGGATGCGGCGCGCGAGGTCGTCGTGGGTGCAGCCGAAGTCGTCGAGCAGCTGCTGGTAGGCAGCCGCCTCCTCGAGGGGGTTCAGCTGGCTGCGGTGGAGGTTCTCCAGCAGGGCGTCGCGCAGCAGGTCGGCGTCGTCGGTCTCCCGGACGATCGCCGGCACCGTCTCCAGGCCGGCCTCCTGCGTGGCGCGCCACCGGCGCTCGCCCATGATGAGCTCGTAGGTGAAGCCGTCGTGCTCGGCCCCCTCCTCACGCAGGGGACGCACGACGATGGGCTGGAGCACCCCGATCTCACGGATCGAGCTGACCAGCTCGCTCAGGGCGTCCTCGTCGAAGACCGTGCGCGGCTGGCGCGGGTTCGGCCGGATCGACCCGACCGGGACCTCCGCGAAGTGCACCCCCGGGACGGGGACCAGACCCTCGGGAAGCTCTCCTGCTGAGCTGGTGCCCGGTCCAGAGCCGGTCGACGATGTAGAACCGTCCTCGGTGGGCGTCGGGGTGGTCGGTCCGCCAGCGGGAGACACGTCCGCAGAGCTAGCGGTCGGAGAGGTGCCGGGTGATGCTCCGGCGCCCGCCTCGTCGTCGCGTGACGGCGCAGCCGCCAGGTCCTCCGGTGCCGCGTCGGCAGCAGCCGTCGCCACATCCCCCGGCAGATCCGTCGCGGAAAGGTCGTGACCTGCGGCGATGTCCTGCGAGGGGGAAGGCTCGGTGTCCTCGGGGGTCACCTTGGCCGCCGGGCCCCCCGGGAAGAACACGTCGACGGGTCGAGCATCTCCCGTCGGCGCGCTGGGGATGAGAGCTCCGAGTCCGCGGCCCAGGCCGCGACGCTTCTCCGCCATCAGTTGTCCTCCGTCGTCGTGCTCTGCTGCAGGGGGGCGTTCTCGGGCTGGGCACCCTGGGACTCGACGCCGTCGCGGGACGAGGCCGCAGCGAGGACACCTCTGTCGGCGAGCTCCCGCGCCGCCGCCAGGTAGGACAACGCTCCGGTCGAGCTCGGGTCGTAGGTCATGACGGTCTGGGCGTAGCTAGGTGCCTCCGAGATCCGCACCGAGCGCGGCACCGTGGTGCGCAGGGTCTGCTCAGGGAAGTGCTCGCGCACCTCTGCGGCCACCTGCTGCGCAAGATTGGTGCGCGAGTCGTACATGGTGAGCAGGATGGTGGAGACGTGGAGGGCCGGATTGAGGTGGTTCTTGATGAGCTGGACGTTCTTGAGGAGCTGGCTCAGCCCCTCCAGGGCGTAGTACTCGCACTGGATCGGAATCAGCACCTCCCGGGCCGCGACAAAGGCGTTGACCGTCAGGAGCCCGAGGCTCGGCGGGCAGTCGATGAAGATGTAGTCGAGCTGGTCGAGGCCCTGGTGTGCGCGGTGCTCGAGGTAGGCGTCGATCGCGTTGCGCAGCCGGTTCTCCCGGGCGACCAGAGAGACGAGCTCGATCTCGGCGCCAGAGAGGTCGATCGTGGCCGGGGCGCACCACAGGCGCGGAAGCTGAGGGGTCTGCTGGACGACGGCAGCGAGCTCCTCGTCCTCCACCAGGACCTCGTAGACCGACGGAGTTCCCGCCCGGTGGTCGATACCCAGGGCGGTCGAGGCGTTGCCCTGAGGGTCGTTGTCGATGACCAGGACGTTCAGGCCAGCCTGCGAGAGCGCCGCGGCGAGGTTGACCGTGGTGGTCGTCTTGCCGACGCCGCCCTTCTGATTGGCGATCGTCAGTACCCGCGTCGACTCAGGGCGCGGGAACCGCCGACCTGAGAGGTCGATCCGACGTCGGGCATCAGCGGCCAGCTGAGCCGCGAGCGGGGTCGAGTCATCCACGGTCGGCAGGCTCTGGATCAGGGCCGCCCGTCGGTGCTCGTCGTTCCAGCCCTCTGTTTCACGTGAAACGCCGGGGCCAGGCGTCGGGTCCTGCTGCTCCACCAGATCTCCTGTCCTTGCGTGGTCACATCCTGCCATCGTCCAGCGACATCGCCGACCGTCGGGGCCCGCAGGGCCCGCCCGTGGCGATGCGTGCTCCCGTCGGCCTCGGTCATGCGCCGCGGCGGTCGACGACGCGGTGAGAGTCACGCCTCGCGACCCTCCTCGACCGAGGAGAGCCGACGCCAGCTCAGGCGCCCGCTCCCCCGCGTTTCCCTCGCCGGGGAGAGCGTCCTCCCGGGATCCTCCGTGGCGAATGTCCGCTGCCTGGTGCGCTGGGACCCGTGGGTCGGCTCGATGAGCCTGCTCCACGGGTGGGCTCCGGGCGTAGAGGGACAGAGGGAGCGGTCCTGCGCACCCGCACCACCGTCGTGGGCTCCCCTCCCGGGACGGTCTCCGCGTCGAGGACGTCCCCGGCGTCGCCGCCGAGGTCTGCGATGGACATCCGCGCGGCGGCGAGCTCTTCGGCCGCACGTGAACCCTTGAGGGCGAGCAGCACGCCACCGTGCCTGAGGAGCGGGATCGTCCACGCAGCCAGGCGGTCCATCGGAGCGACCGCTCGGGCCGTCACGGCATCGGCCAGGACCGAACCAACGAGGTCCTCGGCCCTGCCCCGCGTCACTCGCGTGTTCGGGAGCTCGAGTCGCTCGATCACCTCGGTGAGCCAGGTGACCCGGCGTTGCATCGGCTCGAGCAGGACCACCTCGAGGTCGGGCCGCATGGCCGCAAGGACGACTCCTGGGAGCCCTGCACCGCTCCCGACGTCGATCACGACACCCTCGGCCGGCAGGAACCTCGCCACCGCGGCAGAGTTGACCAGGTGGCGTTCCCACAGACGAGGAACCTCGCGCGGGCCGATCAGCCCCCGCGTCACGCCTTCGACCGCGAGCAGGTCATGGAAGGCGACGATCTGCCCGAGGGCCGGACCGAACAGCTCCACGACGGCTGGGGTCCGCTGGTCGAGCGTCACCGCCCGGCCATCCTCGTCAGCCACGACGCTCCCTACGGTTGATCGGCACGAACAAGGGACCACCGTATGGGGCCAAGCCGTTCCACGTGAAACCAGGCGACCGTCTGCCATGGGGTGCGGCGCCCTGGCCAGCCCGCCGGATCTCCCCCGCCGCTCACCTTCGGAGGCACGGCCGCCACACGCACGTCGCTCGTAGTCACTCGCATCGCGTGAGGCAGTCCCGTTTCACGTGGAACATCGCTCCCTTCGACCCGTCAACGTCCGCCTTGCGGACGGCCCCTCTCTGCCGGCCCGTGCGACCAACGCCCTGGAGCCGAAAGGCGGTACTCGGAATGGGCCTCTGGGTCGCCGCCTCAGATCCGAGCTACGAGGAGGTACGACCCACCTGCACGCGTCCACCCACATCCTTGGGTTGCGGCCACCACGACGCACCCTGCCCCTTTAGCCTGGTCTGCAACGCTGAACCGTCGCGCCAAGCACACGCACGCGACACCGTGCCCCTCGGAGGCCCGCCGATCCGCATGTCCCGCACCGAGGCCCCCTGGGCCCGCGCACCCCCGCCGGTCTGTGTGCATCGTTGAGTCACCCGTCTCACGGTGGACAGTGCGGAGGCCAGGCCATGCCCTGGTCACGGTCACCACCCATGGACCGAGCTCGTGGGTATCAAGCACAACCCTGCGCACCTGATCCACGTGGGTGAACCGACGGGCGACCACGGACGGGCAGCCACTCCCCTGCCGCGCGCCAGCCGTGCGCCAGCGACTCCATCCGCGCGCAAGAACGGGCGCCGAGCGCCAGCCGTCGCGCCACCAACTGCAACGGGGCCAACGCTGCACTACGGCGGTGTTCCACGTGAAACACGTCTGACCCCGGGAGGCTCCGCAGCACGAGGAGGCCGTCGTCCCTGACACGTAGGCCATGTCCTTGTCCCGATGAGGGGCGGTCCACTTCCACGACGCCGGCGCTGTCAGCATCAGCATCGGCGTGAACGGCCGCCGCCGAGCATCACCGGGCGAGGTAGTGGTGACGAACCTCGCAACACGTTCCACGTGAAACCGAGCCAGAATGAGCATCCCGGGGATGCGCTCCCGTGACTCCACCCCTGCCCTACGGCCACTTCCGCGGCGAACCAGCCGCGCACTCCCCGAGACACGGAGAGGCCCCCGCGACCGCATGGTCACGGGGGCCTCTCCCTGCCGCGTTCAGGCGGGCTTGATCACCACGTGTCGACCAGGCTCAACGCCATCGCTATCGCTGACCAGCCCGGATTCCGCGACCACGTCATGCACCACCTTGCGCTCGAAGGGGTTCATGGGCTCGAGGGCCACCGACTCGCCCGAGGCCTGGACCTCCCCGATCGCCTTCTTCGCGACCTCGGTCAGCTCGGCCCTGCGAGCGGCACGATAGCCGGCGATGTCGAGCATCAAGCGGCTCCGCTCCCCCGTCTTGGTCTGCACGGCAAGGCGCGTGAGCTCCTGGACCGCATCGAGGACCTCGCCTTCGGAACCGACGAGTCGACGCAGGGCCCGCTCGGAACCGGCCTCTGCCACGATCTCCACCGCGGCGCGTCCGTGATCGACGTCGATGTCGATGTCACCATCCAGGTCGGCGATGTCCAACAGCTCTTCGAGGTAGTCCGCGGCGATCTCACCCTCCTCCTCGAGGCGTCGCGTGACGGACACGTCGTTCTGCTCCGTGGGAGCACTGCTCTCGGTCATGACGATCTCCTGATCAGGAACTGCGCAGCCCAGTTGCTGCTCACGTCGTGGGATTCTCGGGAGTCCCCTTGCCCGGGGTCCCCTTGCCCTTGGCCTTACCGGTCGAGGATGACGTCCCCGACGTGCCCGTGCCGCCCTCGGGCTTGGTGCCGCTCGGCTTCGATCGAGTCGGCTTGGTGCCACCAGCACGCGCACCGCCAGTCGCGGCACCCGAGGGCTTGGTCCCGCCGGACCTCGTCCCCGGGGCCTTCGCTCCTGGAGCCTTGCCGCCTCCCGGCTTGGCCCCTCGCGACGTGGCCCCCGCTGACTTCGCACCGGGAGCTCCGTCTGCGGGCTTCGCCTTCCCTGATGGAGAGGCATCACCCAAGACGGAGTCGCCCCCTTCGGACGAGGAGCTCGCGGCCGCGCCGTCTCCGGTACCCGTCGGACCGCCGGCACCGGTCACCGGCTTGGTCCGGTGCTTGCGCTTGGGCTGCTGCCGCTGGCCGCGGGGCTTCTCCTCGATCGCGGGCTTCTCCTCCTCGAGGACGATGCCCTTGGCAGCGGCCTTCTTCGCCCGCCGCTCCTTGAGTGCGCGCTCCGCCTCCGAACCCGGAGTCGGGTTACGGCGGATCACGTAGAACTGCTGCCCCATCGACCAGAGGTTGGTCGTGGTCCAGTAGATGAGGACACCGATCGGGAAGTTGACGCCCGTGACGGCGAAGATCACCGGCAGCAGGTAGAGAAGCATCTTCTGCTGCTGAGCCATCGGTCCTTGCAGAGCCGAGGCCGGCATGTTCTTCTGCGTCAGCTGACGCTGGGTGAGGAAGGTCGTGGCCGACATCGCGATGATGAGCAGGACCGTGACGATGCGCGTCGCACCCGTCGCACCTGACTCGAGAAAGAACGAGGAGATGGGTGCACCAAAGAGGGTGGCCGAGTTCGCCTCCGCAGCGAGGTCCTGCGTCAGCGGACCGATCTGCAGCCGATCGCCACCCTGATACTCACCACGGGCGAGATCGCCGAGCGAGTACAGCACCCGGAAGAGGGCGAAGAAGATCGGCGACTGCGCAAGGATCGGCAGGCACGACGCGAACGGGTTCGTGCCGTGCTTGCGGTACAGCTCCATGGTCTCGCGGCTCATCGCCTCACGAGAGGCCGGGTCGCTCTTGCCCTTGTACTTCTTCTGGATCTTCTGCATGTCCGGGGCGAGCAGCTGCATCCCTCGAGACGCCTTGATCTGCTTGACGAACAGCGGGATCAGCAGGATCCGGATGACGACCACGAGCCCGACGATCGACCCCGCCCAGGCCAGACCAGACTCCGAGGGCACGCCGAGGGCCACGAACAGGGAGTGGAACTGGACCATGATCCAGGCCACGGCCACCTTGAGGGGCCAGAGGATGGTGTCGAACCAACTCATGCTGCGGTGCTCCTCGGGGGTCGTTCATCGTTCCCGTCGAGACGGGTGGAGTGGGGGTGCCGGCGAACCGGGGGGACGTCGTCCACGCCGCCGGCCGCCCACGGGTGGCATCGCAGCAGCCGGCGCACGGCCAGCCAGGTCCCTCGCCCCGCGCCATGACGCTGCACCGCAGTCAAGGCGTAGGAGGAACAGCTCGGGTAGTACCGACAGGTGGGCCCCGTCATCGGGGAGATCACACCCTGGTACACCCGGAGGGCAGCGACGAGCACCAGTCGTGGTACCGCCCTGACCCCGGCGAGCAGCCGGCTCACCGGCGGCACCGCGGAACCCGGGGCAGCCACCGAGGTCATGCTCTGGTCCGAGCGCTCGCTCGTCGCACCGCGCTGCTCATGGCGCTGACGTAGTCGTCCCGCAGCAGGCCGTAGCTCGCCTCGCGGGCCGGGGGCAGAGCGCGCAGCACGAGGTCGGTGCCCGGCGGAACAACTTCCACCTGCTCGACGACCACGGCGCGCAACCTCCGTCTGACCCGGTTCCGGACGACGGCGTTACCCACCGTCTTGGCCACGACGAGCCCAACCCGTCGCTCGGCACTGCCCTCGACCCGGCGGCAGTGCACGACGAGCGTGTCACGGCCGGCGCGGGTGCCCCGTCTGATCGTCTGCGCGAAGTCCTCGGACCTGCGCATCCTCAGTGGGCCGGGCAGCACCTGAGGAGATCAGGCGGAGAGCTCGGAGCGACCCTTACGCCGACGAGCAGCGAGGATCGCGCGGCCGGCCCGGGTGCGCATGCGCAGACGGAAGCCGTGGGTCTTGGCCCGGCGCCGGTTGTTCGGCTGGAAGGTGCGCTTCGACACGTCAGACTCCACAAAGGTTGGTTCAGGTCGCCGTCGGAGGACGGACACGAGGGTGCGCTCGTCGCCCTCCGCCCGTGGATCATGCCCCGCATGCGATCACGACGACCGCATCACGGTGTCGTGGCCGGCTGTGGGCACGCAGACTGAGGCCGTCACGAACGGCTGTGCAACGGTACGCGCGACCAGCGCGCCGGTCAAACCTGTGGCCGGGTACTGACGCGCGGGGTGTCTGCTCTCGATCAACGCCGATCATGCTCCGGGACCCGTTCGACCACGCCCGCGACACTCCGAGGGCCACCGCAGACCTGCACCGCACGTCTGCGAGGGGCCTTCCGTGCCAGATCGAGCAGGCCTCCCAGGCCCTTCACCCACAGCCGCCGCATCTGGTATCACGCGAGCCCACAGCTTGTGGACAACTATGTGGATCGTGCCGCACCATGCCAGGGTGCGAGGCGGATCCCCGCCCGCAGCGCAGACCTATGGAGCTCCCCCGTGCCAGCACAGGACGTCTCGATCGCCCAGGTGTGGGACCGAGCAGTAGGACAGATCGCCACCGATCCCACGACCAGCGCGCAGCAGCTGGCCTTCATCCGGCTGGTCCGACCTGTCGGTCTCCTGGACGACACCGTCCTCCTTGCCGTCGGCAACGACTTCACCAAGGACTACCTCGAGTCCAGGGTGCGCAACGAGCTGACCAAGGCACTGAGCGACGTCCTCGGCGTCGACGCCAGGTTCGCGGTAACCGTCGACCCCTCCCTCGAGGACGCCGACAGCCGCGCCCCGTCCGCCCAGAACGCCTCGACCCAGGGCGGTCCTCGCGATGCAGAGCCTGGTTCCGGAGACCGCTCCGACCGTGAGGGCTCTCGCCGCCGCCACGACGACCGGGACCACCGCGACAGCCGCGATGACCACGACCGTGATCTTGACCGACGATCACGCCGCGACAGCGCCTTCGACGACGACGAGGAGGACCGCCCCCGGCGTCGTTCCTCTGCCGAGCGCACCCCCTTCGACGAGGCCCCCCACGGGCGGTCCTCGGGGCAGCGTCCACCGGTCGAGCCGGCTCGCCTCAACCCGAAGTACCTCTTCGAGACCTTCGTCATCGGGTCCTCCAACCGCTTCGCGCACGCCGCAGCCGTCGCCGTGGCCGAGGCCCCCGCCAAGGCGTACAACCCGCTGTTCATCTACGGGGACTCGGGTCTGGGCAAGACGCACCTGCTGCACGCGATCGGTCACTACGCCTTCTCGCTGTACCCGGGGGTCCGGGTGCGCTACGTGAACTCCGAGGAGTTCACCAACGACTTCATCAACTCGATCAGCGAGGGCAAGGCGGGCGCATTCCAGCGCCGGTACCGAGACGTCGACCTGCTCCTCATCGACGACATCCAGTTCCTGCAGGGCAAGGAGCAGACGATGGAGGAGTTCTTCCACACCTTCAACACCCTGCACAACACCAACAAGCAGGTCGTGATCACCTCCGACCTGCCGCCCAAGCAGCTCAACGGCTTCGAGGACCGCATGAGGTCGCGCTTCGAGTGGGGCCTCATCACCGACGTGCAGCCTCCTGACCTCGAGACGCGGATCGCCATCCTGCGCAAGAAGGCCGGCAACGAGCGGCTCCAGGCCCCCGACGACGTCCTCGAGTACATCGCCTCCAAGATCTCTACGAACATCCGTGAGCTCGAGGGCGCGCTCATCCGGGTGACGGCGTTCGCCAACCTCAACCGACAGCACGTGGACCTCGCCCTGGCCGAGATCGTCCTCAAGGACCTCATCACCGACGAGGACACTGCCGAGATCACCGCGGCCGCGATCATCGCCCAGACGGCCAACTACTTCGGCCTGACGATCGACGACCTCTGCGGGTCCTCACGGTCCCGAGTCCTAGTCACCGGACGGCAGATCGCGATGTACCTGTGCCGCGAGCTGACCGACATGAGCCTGCCGAAGATCGGTCAGCAGTTCGGCGGCCGGGACCACACCACGGTGATGCACGCGAACCGCAAGATCCGCGAGCTCATGGCCGAACGTCGCTCGATCTACAACCAGGTGACCGAGCTCACGAACCGGATCAAGCAGCAGCATCGTGGGTAGAACCCACCCATAGGACGACTGTTCACACCTGTGGACATCCCTGTGGACGTCGGTGGACCGCCCCACAGCCTCCTGTGGACAGAACTTGGCATTTCGGTGGACGGCCGATGAACAGAATCACATGATCCACCGTCCGGGCATCCTGTCGACAGGGCCGTCCTCAGGCGCTCCACAGTCCGCCGGGCCTGGTGACCTGCACGGGGACAGGATGTCCACACACTCCACACCACCGATGACAACGACGAATCTTGTTATCTATAGAGATCCACAGCGCCTTCATGGGGAGCGACGAGGCGCCCGGCTCCGGTTCTCCGGCGCGCAGACGCTGGGGCCGCTACCGTCGTCCTGCGCCGTACCCGCAGAACACCGGTCTCGCGTACTGTGCTCACAGATCAGGGCTCGGCAGCCCCGCACGTGTCGTGCTGCGCTGGCCGGAGCCGTACCAGCTGGGCGAGAGGGATGCGACATGAGGTTCAGGGTCGATCGTGACGTCCTGGCGGAGGCCGTCACCTGGACCGCCCGATCGCTGCCGACCCGGCCCCCCGTCCCCGTCCTGGCTGGCGTCCGGCTCGAGGCCGACGCCAACGGGCTCGTCCAGCTCTCGAGCTTCGACTACGAGGTCTCGGCCCGGTCGGAGATCGCCGCGGACGTCGTCGAGGCCGGAACGGTGCTCGTCTCCGGCCGTCTCCTCGCCGAGATCTCTCGAGCCCTGCCGGCCAAGCCCGTCGACGTGGTCCTCGAAGGGTCGAAGGTCACGGTCACCTGCGGCGCGAGCCGGTTCACCCTGCTGACCATGCCGGTCGAGGACTACCCGGCTCTGCCGGCGATGCCCGCCGTCGTCGGGACGATCGCCGGGCCCGAGCTCACCGAGGCCGTCGCCCAGGTCACCGTCGCCGCGAGCCGGGACGACACCCTCCCGCTGCTGACCGGGGTCCGGATGGAGATCGAGGGAGAGAAGATCACCCTCCTCGCCACCGACCGGTACCGGCTGGCCCTGCGCGAGCTGAGCTGGACCCCGGCCACCCCCGGGCACGAGTCGATCGCCCTCGTGCGGGCCCGGACGCTGTCCGATGCCGCCAAGTCCCTCGGCAGCGCGGAGCAGGTCACGGTCGCGCTCTCGACCGGTGCCGGGGTCGACCTCATCGGCTTCGAGGCCGGAGGGCGTCACACCACCTCGCTGCTGGTGGACGGGGACTACCCCGCCGTCCGTCGCCTCTTCCCCGACGAGACGCCGATCCACGCCGTCGTCTCCCGGCAGGCGCTCACCGAGGCGTCACGGCGCGTGGCCCTGGTGGCCGAGCGAAACACCTCGATCAGGCTCGCCTTCTCCGAGGGTCAGGTCGTGCTGAACGCCGGGCAGGGTGACGACGCCCAGGCCTCCGAGGCCCTCGAGGCGGCTCTCACCGGTGAGGACATCACGGTCGCCTTCAACCCGCAGTTCCTGCTCGACGGCCTCGGTGCCCTGAGCACCGAGTTCGTCCGGATGTCCTTCACCCATCCCAACAAGCCGGTCGAGTTCACCGGTCAGGCCGCCCTCGACGGGGATGACGACTCGAGCTACCGCTACCTGCTGGTACCCATCCGTTTCGCCAGCTGAGCGCTCCCGCGTCAGTCGGCACCAGCAGCCGAGCACCAGGAGGTGCCCCGCATGCACATCGGAATCGTCGGACTGGGTCGCATGGGCGCGAACATGCGCCAGCGACTGCGCAACCACGACCTCGAGGTCACCGGCTACGACCGCAACCCCGAGGTCTCGGACGTCGACAGCATGGCCGCGCTCGTCGAGGCGTTGCCGGCTGGACGTCGGGTCGTGTGGGTGATGGTGCCCTCGGGTGACATCACCAGGGGGGTCGTGACCGAGCTGGCCGACCTCCTGGCCGAGGGCGACATCGTCATCGAGGGAGGGAACTCGCACTTCCTCGACGACCGGAAGCACGCCGACCAGCTTGCCGACCAAGGCATCCGCTATGTCGACGTGGGCGTCTCGGGCGGTGTGTGGGGACTCGAGAACGGCTACGGGCTCATGGCTGGTGGAGAGAAGGACGACGTCGAGCACCTGATGCCGGTCTTCGACGCCCTCCGCCCCCCCGGGGAGCGTGGCAACGGGTTCGTGCACGCCGGCGCCGTCGGCGCGGGTCACTACGCCAAGATGGTCCACAACGGCATCGAGTACGGCTTGATGCAGGCCTATGCCGAGGGCTACGAGCTTCTCGAGGCCCAGGAGATCGTCACCGACGTCACGGGCACCCTCAAGGCCTGGACCCAGGGCACCGTCGTCCGCTCGTGGCTGCTCGACCTGCTCGTCGCCGCCCTCGAGGAGGATCCGCAGCTGGGGTCGATCGACGACTACGTCGAGGACTCGGGTGAAGGAAGGTGGACCGTCGACGAGGCCATCGACCAGGCCGTCCCCCTCCCGGTGATCTCCGCAGCCCTGTTCGCACGCTTCTCCTCGCGCCAGATCGACTCCCCGGCGATGAAGGCCGTGGCCGCGCTGCGCCAGCAGTTCGGAGGTCACGCGGTCCGCCCCGCGAGCGACGCGTAGTGCACGTCAGCCATCTCTCGCTGACCGACTACCGCTCCTACGAGCAGGTCGAGCTCCCCCTCGAGCCCGGGGTCAGCGCCCTGGTGGGGCCCAACGGCCAGGGCAAGACCAACCTCGTCGAGGCGGTCGGCTACGTCGCGACCCTCGGCAGCCACCGCGTCTCCTCGGATGCTGCTCTCGTGCGGGCGGGTGCCCCACGGGCGGTCGTCCGGCTGCGGGCGGACCGGAACGACAGGTCGACCCTCGTCGAGCTCGAGCTCAACCCGGGAAAGGCCAACCGGGCCCAGGTCAACCGTTCTCCGGTGCGTCGGCCACGCGACGTGCTCGGGATCCTGCGGACGGTGCTCTTCGCCCCGGAGGACCTCGCCCTGGTCAAGGGCGACCCGGACGGCCGACGTCGGCTCCTCGACGAGCTCGCGGTGCAGGTCTCACCACGTATCGCGGGCGTGCTGGGTGACTACGACCGGGTGCTCCGTCAGCGTGGCGCGCTGCTCAAGTCCGCCGGCGCGGCGCGGCGCGGCGGTCGCCGGGGCGGATCGGCCGAGGAGTCCGCACCGGACCTGCGCACCCTGGACGTCTGGGACACCAAGCTCGCGCAGGTCGGTGCGCAGATCCTGCGCAACCGGGTCCGGCTCGTCGACCAGCTCCGTCCGCACGTGGCTCGGGCGTACGAGCAGGTCAGTGAGGGTCAGGGTGCCGCGGTCCTCGGGTACCGCTCCTCCCTCGAGGCCAGCGTCGACGACGGTCGCCCGGCACCTTCACCCCTCGACGAGCCGGGGATCCCGCACCTGGACGTCAGCCTCGAGCTCCTCGAGGCCCAGCTCCTCGAGGCGATGAGCCGGATGCGGCGTCAGGAGATCGACCGCGGCGTCAACCTCGTCGGCCCGCACCGTGATGACCTGCTGCTCCACCTGGGTGGGCTGCCCGCCAAGGGATACGCGAGCCACGGGGAGTCGTGGTCCTACGCCCTCGCGCTCCGGCTCGCCTCCTACGAGCTGCTCACCCACGGGACGCCCGAGGACGAGACCGGGATCTCGGGGTGGGGCGACGGAGCCGAACCGGTCCTCATCCTCGACGACGTCTTCGCCGAGCTGGACACCCGGCGCCGGGGTCGGCTCGCGACGCTGGTGGCGAAGGCCGAGCAGGTGCTCGTCACCGCGGCCGTCGCGCAGGACGTGCCCGAGCAGCTCGACGGGGCGCGCATCGACGTCATGGGTGGGCAGGTCACCCGTGTCCGGTGAGGGTGGTCCCCCGGTCGACCCGAAGCAGCCGAGCAGCGACGCGGGAGTGGAGCCGGCCGGCCGGGACGAGCACGTGGGGTCCACGACCGACCACTGGGACCCGGCCAGGCCGGTCGCCGAGCAGCTCGGTCTGACCCCGGCCTCCGAGGTGGCCCGGGCCTCGCTCAACCGTGCCAAGGCGGCGGCCCGGGCGAGGGGCTTCCGCCCCGGGCAGCCCGGACGACGTCGTCCCGTGGCTGATCAGCGCTCCGGGGCGGGCCGCGACGGCCGTGACCCTGCCCTCCTCGGTGACACCCTCTCCCGGCTGGCGGCCGAGCGGGGCTGGCGCACCGAGCTCTCGGTGGGCAGCGTCGTCGGGAGGTGGCGTGAGGTCGTGGGCGACCAGGTGGCCGACCACTGCGTACCCGAGACCTTCGAGGACGGGGTGCTCGTCGTGCGCACCGACTCGACCACGTGGGCGACCAACCTGCGTCTGCTGGGCCCGACCCTGCTGAGCCGGCTCGCCGAGGAGGTCGGGCCTGACGTCGTGGTCGAGGTCCAGGTGCTGGGTCCGTCGGGGCCGAGCTGGAAGCGGGGCCAGCGTCGGGTCCCGGGGCGAGGACCCAGGGACACCTACGGCTGAGCGGCCGCGTCCCCACCGCGCGGGGCCGAAGATCACCGATCGGCGGGAAGGCCCCTGAGAGCCTCCCGCACGATCCTCGATACCTCCGGATCACCCTCGCGCATCCCTAGCGCGTCGGATGGGTGTGGACGCCGCTCTGAGCGGCGTCACGGGGTAGACTGACGGCTGTCATTCCTGGCGCTCGGAGATGTGCGGGGGTGGGACGCCCGGACTGCCGAGCTCGCCCACCGCCAGCGTGCCCGTCCTCGACGCCGCCAGGAACACCTGTGCGTGCGGCAGGGCCGGCCCCGGCCTCGCGTCCGCGCGCGCGACACCTGAAGGAGCACCCGCGCCCGTGGTTGACCAGAGCTCGACACCGTCCGGAAGCACTCCTCCGACCGCCGCGACGACCAGCTCGAGCAGCAGCTACGACGCCAGCGCGATCACGGTCCTCGAGGGGCTCGAGGCGGTGCGCAAGCGTCCTGGCATGTACATCGGATCGACCGGCCCGCGCGGGCTGCACCACCTGGTCTACGAGGTCGTGGACAACTCGGTCGACGAGGCCCTCGCCGGGTACTGCAGCCACATCGAGGTCACCCTCCAGGCCGACGGCGGTGTCCGCACCAGCGACGACGGCCGTGGCATCCCGGTCGCCATCCACCCCACCGAGGGGCGCCCCACCGTCGAGGTCGTCATGACCATCCTGCACGCGGGCGGCAAGTTCGGCGGTAGCGGGTACGCCGTCTCTGGTGGTCTGCACGGCGTCGGCATCTCTGTGGTGAACGCACTGTCGAAGCAGGTCACGACGGTGGTCAAGCGTGACGGGCACGTCTGGACCCAGCGCTTCGCCGACGGCGGCAAGCCTGTGGGCGAGCTCGAGCGCGGTGCCGCGACCGAGGAGACCGGCACCACCCAGACCTTCTACCCCGACGACGCCATCTTCGAGACCGTCGACTTCGACTTCGAGACCCTCCGGGCCCGCTTCCAGCAGATGGCCTTCCTCAACAAGGGTCTGCAGATCACGCTGACCGACGAGCGCCCGGAGCACACGGGCACCGAGGACGAGGTCACCGAGCCGGACCGCTCCCACGAGTCCGAGGACGACGTCGCCGCCACGACGGCACCCTCGGGCGGAACCGCCCGCTCGGTCACCTACCGGTACGACGGCGGCCTGGTCGACTACGTCAAGCACCTGAACAGCGCCAAGAAGGTCGAGCTGATCCACCCGGAGATCATCGACGTCGAGGCCGAGGACACCGAGCGCAAGATCTCGGTCGAGATCGCGCTCCAGTGGACCGGTGCCTACTCCGAGTCCGTGCACACCTACGCCAACACCATCTCGACCACCGAGGGCGGCACGCACGAGGAGGGCTTCCGTGCGGCGATGACCACCCTGGTCAACAGGTACGCCCGGGCGAAGAACCTGCTCAAGGAGAAGGACGACGCCCTGACCGGGGACGACGTCCGCGAGGGCCTGACCGCCGTCATCTCGGTCAAGCTCGGTGAGCCGCAGTTCGAGGGGCAGACCAAGACCAAGCTCGGCAACACCGTGGCCAAGACCTTCGTGCAGAAGGTGGTCCACGAGCAGCTCGGCGACTGGCTCGACGCGCACCCGAACGAGGCGCGGGACATCATCCGCAAGGCGATCCAGGCCTCCCAGGCCCGTCTCGCCGCGCGCAAGGCCCGTGAGGCCACGCGGCGCAAGGGCCTGCTCGAGTCCGGGGGCATGCCCGGCAAGCTGCGGGACTGCCAGTCGAACAACCCCGTCGAGTGCGAGGTCTTCGTCGTCGAGGGCGACTCGGCCGGCGGCTCGGCGGTCCGTGGCCGCAACCCGCGCACCCAGGCGATCCTCCCCATCCGCGGCAAGATCCTCAACGTCGAGCGGGCACGGCTGGACAGGGCGCTGGGCAACCAGGAGGTCCAGGCGCTGATCACGGCCTTCGGGACGGGCATCGGCGAGGACTTCGACCTCGCCAAACTCAGGTATCACAAGATCGTGCTGATGGCCGACGCCGACGTCGACGGCCAGCACATCTCGACCCTGCTGCTGACCCTGCTCTTCCGCTACATGCGTCCCCTCATCGAGAAGGGCCACGTGTACCTGGCGCAGCCGCCGCTCTACAAGCTCAAGTGGTCCAACGCCCCGCACAACTACGTCTACACCGACCGCGAGCGGGACGCCTTCCTCGCCGAGGGCCAGGCCACGGGCAAGCGGATCCCCAAGGAGAACGGGATCCAGCGCTACAAGGGCCTGGGCGAGATGGACTACAAGGAGCTGTGGGAGACCACCATGGACCCCGACGAGCGCACCCTGCTCCAGGTCACCCTGGACGACGCCGCCGCGGCCGACGAGATCTTCTCGGTCCTCATGGGCGAGGACGTCGAGTCCCGACGGTCCTTCATCCAGCGCAACGCCAAGGACGTCCGCTTCCTCGACATCTGAGGAACGAGCACGGTCCTCCCAGCAGCACACCCGACAGAACGAGGTAGACCAGCGTGACCGAGCAGACTCCTCCCGAGGGCGAGAACCCCGGCGAGATCCCTGGTGAGATCCCGGTGGGCGTCATCACCGACCGGATCAGCCCGGTCGACCTGCAGCTCGAGATGCAGCGGTCCTACCTGGACTACGCGATGTCCGTCATCGTCGGTCGCGCACTGCCCGACGTCCGGGACGGCCTCAAGCCCGTGCACCGTCGCGTCCTGTACGCGATGTACGACGGCGGCTATCGGCCCGACCGGCAGTTCTCCAAGTGCAGCCGTGTGGTCGGCGACGTCATGGGCAAGTACCACCCGCACGGTGACACGGCGATCTACGACGCCCTGGTACGCCTCGTGCAGGACTGGTCGCTGCGCTACCCGCTGGTGGCAGGGCAGGGGAACTTCGGCTCCCCCGGCAACGACCCGGCCGCCGCCCCGCGATACACCGAGTGCAAGATGGCGCCGCTGGCCATGGAGATGGTGCGGGACATCGACGAGGAGACCGTCGACTTCCGCGACAACTACGACGGTCGCACCCAGGAGCCCTCGGTCCTGCCCTCGCGCTTCCCGAACCTGCTGGTCAACGGCAGCGCGGGCATCGCCGTCGGCATGGCCACGAACATCCCGCCGCACAACCTGCGCGAGGTCGCGGCCGGCGTGACGTGGCACCTCGAGAACCCGGACGCCACCAAGGAGGAGCTGCTCGAGGCGCTCATCCAGCGGATCCCCGGGCCTGACTTCCCCACCGGGGCGACCATCCTGGGCCGCCGCGGCATCGAGGACGCGTACCGGACGGGTCGCGGGTCGATCACCATGCGTGCCGTGGTCACCGTCGAGGAGATCCAGAACCGCATCTGCCTGGTCGTCACCGAGCTGCCGTACCAGGTCAACCCCGACAACCTCGCCGCCAAAATCGCCGACCTGGTCAAGGAGGGGAGGGTCCAAGGCATCGCGGACATCCGCGACGAGACCTCGGGTCGCACCGGCCAGCGCCTCGTCGTCGTCCTCAAGCGAGACGCCGTCGCGAAGGTCGTCCTCAACAACCTGTACAAGCACACCCAGCTGCAGGACACCTTCGGGGCGAACATGCTCGCCCTGGTCGACGACGTGCCGCGGACCCTGAGCATCGACGCCTTCGTCCGGCACTGGGTGACCCACCAGCTCGACGTGATCGTCCGGCGGACCACGTATCGCCTGCGCCAGGCCGAGGAGCGCGCCCACATCCTGCGCGGGTACCTCAAGGCCCTCGACGCCCTGGACGAGGTCATCGCGCTGATCCGCGCGTCGAACACCGTCGAGGAGGCCCGTGACGGGCTGATGGGGCTGCTCGAGGTCGACGAGATCCAGGCCCGCGCCATCCTCAACCTGCAGCTGCGCCAGCTCGCGGCCCTCGAGCGGCAGAAGATCACCGACGAGTACGACGGTCTGATGGTCAAGATCGCCGACTACAAGGACATCCTCGCCAGCCCCCAGCGTCAGCGGGACATCGTCGGCGACGAGCTCGAGGAGATCGTCGCGAAGTACGGCGACGACCGACGCACCGAGATCCTGCCCTTCGACGGCGAGGTCTCGATGGAGGACCTCATCGCCGAGGAGGAGGTCGTCGTCACGATCACCCGCGGTGGGTACGCCAAGCGCACCCGCAGCGACAGCTACCGGGTGCAGAAGCGTGGCGGCAAGGGGGTCCGCGGCGCCCAGCTGCGGGCCGACGACGTGGTCGACCACTTCTTCGTCACCACGACGCACCACTGGCTGCTGTTCTTCACCAACTTCGGTCGGGTCTACCGGGCCAAGGGCTACGAGCTGCCCGAGGGCGGCCGCGACTCCAAGGGCCAGCACGTCGCGAACCTCATGGCCTTCCAGCCCGGGGAGCAGATCGCCCAGGTCCTCGACCTGCGCGACTACGAGGCGGCCGACTACCTGGTGCTGGCCACGCGCCGCGGACTCGTCAAGAAGACCCGGCTCACCGAGTACGACTCGAACCGCACCGGCGGGCTCATCGCGATCAACCTTCGCGAGGACGACGAGGGCCTGGCCGACGAGCTGGTCTCGGCGGCCCTGGTCCACGAGGACTCCGAGCTGGTCCTGGTGTCCCGCAAGGGCCAGGCGGTGCGCTTCCACGCGACCGCCGACCAGCTGCGCCCCATGGGTCGGGCTACCTCCGGGGTCACCGGCATGAAGTTCCGTGAGGAGGACGAGCTCCTGGCCATGGACGTCATCAGCCCCGACTCCTACCTGGTCACCGTGACCGACGGCGGCACGGCCAAGCGCTCCGACATGCACCGGGTCAACGCCGACGGCAACCTCGACTACCGCCGCACCAAGCGTGGTGGGCTCGGGGTGCGCGCGGCCCGGCTGCCAGACGACCGCGGCTCCCTGGTCGGTGCGCTCATGGCCGCGGAGAACGACGAGGTGCTCGTGGTGATGGAGCGCGGCAAGGTCGTCCGGTCGCAGGTCGGCGAGATCCCCGTGCACGGTCGCGACGCCACCGGTGTGATCCTGGCCAAGCCCGACAACGGGGACCGCATCCTCGCGGTCGCCCGCAACGTGGAGCGTAACCTCGCGCCCGATGCGGCTACCGTGGACGCGGAGAGCACGGCCGAGCAGCAGGACGAGGCCGCCGAGGCGGAAGCGAACGAGGGAGAGCGATGAGCACGGACGGGCCCAAGCCACCCTCGATCGCCCCCAAGAAGCCGACCGGCGGCAGCGGTCGTCCCTCGACCAAGCCCAAGGAGACGCCGGCTGCCGGCAAGGGTGATGCGCCCCGCCCGCGTCCTGCGTCCGCCCCGGTCACCGGCGCCAAGGCACCCTCGACCGGCACGACCCCCACGGTCGGGACCTCGCCGGTGACCAAGGACTCCGGGGCCAAGGCTCCAGGGACCAAGGCGCCCGGCACCGGCACGGCGGGCGCGGGCAGCACCACCGCGACCGGACCGTCGGTCGGCGAGCGGGTCAAGAAGGCCGCACGGAGCGCCGCGGAGTCCGCGCGCAACGCCCTGCCCACATCGGAGAGCACGGCTCAGGCCGCGACCTCGGCGACCACGGCACGCACCGTCCGGACCACCACCGTCGAGGAGGAGCCGCAGAGCGCGGCCGGCCCGCGTCGGGTGCGGCTCGCCGTCTCCCGGATCGACCCGTGGTCGGTCATGAAGCTCTCGTTCCTGCTGTCCTTCGCGATCGGCATCATGATCGTGGTCGCCTCCGCGGTGGTGTGGTTCACCCTCGACGAGCTCGCGATCTTCTCCCAGGTCAACGACACGATCGCCGAGGTCACGGGATCCCCGGACTTCTTCAACCTGCTCGAGTACGTGGCCTTCGACCGTGTCATCGCCCTGGCCATGCTCATCGCGGTGGTCGACATCGTGCTGCTGACGGCGCTGTCGACCATCGGGGCCTTCCTCTACAACATCGTCGCGGCCCTCGTGGGGGGCATCCACCTCACCCTGACCGACGACTGACGGTTTGGGGGCTACCCCGTCACTGGGGTAGTCTCGTGCGGCGCACGCAGCATCACCGTGCGCAGGGGCCTATAGCTCAGACGGTTAGAGCGCTTCCCTGATAAGGAAGAGGTCAGAGGTTCAAGTCCTCTTAGGCCCACTCCTGACGATGGATCCGGAGGAACGATGAAGAAGCTCCTGATCGTGCTGCTCGCCAGCGCGGCCGGCTACGTCGTGTGGCGCACCTACGCGGAGGACCGCGACGAGCGCGACCTCTGGACCGAGGTCACCGACGACATCGCGTGACCTCATCACTCCGGGCCCTCGGCTCGGAGACCCGCGGCCCCGGCCGCACGGGGCCATGGCGCAATTGGTAGCGCACCTGCTTTGCAAGCAGGGGGTTAGGGGTTCGAGTCCCCTTGGCTCCACCCCTCAGCCGCCTCCCTGATCCGCGAACCCCGAGCGCTGGCAGGAGCTCCACGGCGAGAAGCCGTCCGTCCGCCCAGGTGGATCGATGCCGGACGACCGCCCGTAGGGTGATGGGCATCCATGGCGAGGGGGACGACGTGTCGACTGCGGTCAAGGTGCTCCAGGTCCTGAGGATCCCAGCCCTGCTGGCTGTCCTGTGGTTCGGCTCGGAGGTCGAGCTGCAGTCACACATGGCCATGCAGCAGTTCGAGATGCCCGAGCTCTGGTGGTGGTCGACGGCGCACGGAGCAGTCATCCTGGCTTTCGCCGTCCTGGTGCTGGTGGGCCGCCTGCGGCGGCACCCGCTCGGTGTCCTCCTTGCCGAGCTCGTGGTGGCCGGGGCTCTCGGGATCGTGCCGGGCTTCGTGTGGGTGTCCACCTTCGGCATCGGGTCCTGGACGATCGGGCTGATCGACTCGGACGTGCGGACCCTCGGCATCGTGTGGCTCGTCGTGGTCGTGCTGCAGCTCGCGCGCTGGCGGCGTGCGGTCGGCACGGGCGCCTCGCACGACGCGAGCCCGGAGGCCGACGGGTCGCCCGAGCCCGTCGACGAGCTCCTCGACGTCGACACCGGTCCCGTGCGCGGTCGCTGGGCTCCCTGACGCGGGGTCAGGGCGCCAGGGAGCCCGTGATCCCGCCGCGCAGGTGCGCCACGAACACCTCGTCCTCGTAGCTCTCGGCAGCGTGGCCCAACGCGGTGTACCAGGTGCGACCGGTGCCGTACCGGCCCGACCACGCGATCGGGTGCCCCTTCCCCATGGTCCCGCCCTCGTAGGTCGACTCGTCGACGGTGAGCAGCACCGTGTGGTCCGCGGAGGGCCGTGCCGCGAAGTCGTACCACTCGTCCGTCCAGGACCACCGCGCCGGCAGGTGCGCGGTGGAGGGGTGCGTGGGGTCCACGACGTCGACCGTCGCGGGCTGGACGTCGGGGTGACTGACGAAGCGCGCCCCGGCGATGCGTTCGAACTCGGGCCAGCCCGGCTCGGCCGTGGTGGCCGCGTGCACGCCGATCCACGCCCCGCCGTCGGCCAGCCAGCGCGCCAGGCACGCCCGCTGGGCCGGGGTGAGCACGTCCCCGGACACCGAGAGCCACAGGACGAGCCGGTAGCGGGTCAGGTCGATCGGGGTGAAGACGTCGGGGTCCTCGGTGTGGTCCACCTCGAGGCCCAGGTCGGTCAGGAGGCCCGTGAGCACGGCGGTGCCTCGGTCGATCGAGTCGTGTCGGTACTCGGTGGTGGCCGTGAAGATGAGCGCCCGGTTCACCGCGGGTCGCCCTCGTCGTGATGGGTCAGCGAAGTGCGTTCCATGCGTCGAGGCTAAGGGCTCCGGAGCCCTCGAATCGATTCGAGGAACGTGGCATCATGGTCGGCACTCGACGAGGAGGACACCATGCGCCCACCGGTCACCGTCAGCCCGGACCCGTCCCTGAGCCACCGCACCCTGCGCAGCACCGTCACGGTGCTGGGTCCCGACGGCCGGCCGCTGCCGCGGACCGAGGTCACGGTCGCCCAGCGTCGTCACGCCTTCGGGTTCGGCAACATCGGCTTCGACCTCGTGGACCTCGCGAACGGCGGCTCGGCGCCGGGTGGGGCGCCGGCCCAGGACGCGGCACGGACCGAGCAGCTCGAGCACCTCGCCGAGCTCTGGCTCGACGTGTTCAGCACCGCGACCCTGCCCTTCTACTGGGGCACCTTCGAGCCGGTGCGGGGCCGGCCCGCCACCGACCGCCTGCTGCGCGCGGCGCAGTGGTTCGTCGACCGCGGGGTCGAGGTCAAGGGCCACCCGTTGCTGTGGCACACCGTCACGGCGCCCTGGCTCCTCGAGCTGAGCACCGGCGAGGTCGAGCAGGTGCAGCGCGAGCGGATCCGGCGCGAGGTCACGGACTTCGCCGGCCTGATCGACACCTGGGACGCGATCAACGAGGCCGTGATCATGCCGGTCTTCGACAAGGAGGACAACGGCATCACCCGCCTGTGCCGCGAGAAGGGACGCATCGCGACTGTCCGGCTGGCTTTCGAGGAGGCCCGCGCCGCCAACCCCGACGCGACCCTCCTGCTCAACGACTTCGACCTGTCGACCGCCTACGAGTGCCTCCTCGAAGGAGTCCTCGAGGCGGGGGTGCAGGTCGACGTCCTGGGCCTGCAGAGCCACATGCACCAGGGCTACTGGGGCGAGGAGAAGACCCTCGCGATCCTCGACCGGTTCTCGCGGTACGGCCTGCCCCTGCACCTCACCGAGTCCACCCTGCTGTCCGGTGAGCTGATGCCCCCCGAGATCGAGGACCTCAACGACCACCAGGTCGACCACTGGCCCTCGACCCCGGCCGGCGAGGAGCGCCAGGCGCAGGAGATCGAGCGGCACTACCGCACCCTGCTCTCCCACCCGCAGGTCGAGTCCATCACCTACTGGGGCATCACCGACGACGGCGCCTGGCTGGGCGCCCCGGCGGGCCTCGTGCGTCAGGACGGCACCCCCAAGCCCGCCTACGAGGTGCTGCGCCGGCTCATCAAGGGCGAGTGGTGGCTCTCCCCCACCCCGATGCGCACCGACGACGACGGCCGGGTCGCCGTGAGCGGGTGGCGCGGGGACTACGAGGTCAGCGCCCGCGGTGGGTCCACGACCCTCGTGCTCGACGGGGAGCCGCAGCAGGTGCAGCTGCCCTGAGCACCGCGCGTCGGGGCGAGCACGCTCAGGGAGCGAGCAGACCCAGGTGCAGGGCACGCAGCACAGCGCGCGTCCGATCCCGGGTGTCCAGCTTGAGCAGCACGCTCGAGACGTAGTTCTTCACGGTCCCCTCGGCGAGGAAGAGCGCCTCGGCGATCTCCCGGTTGCTGTACCCCCCGGCCATCATCCGCAGCACGTCCACCTCGCGATCGGTGAGGGGCTGCACCAGCCCGGGCGAGCCGTCGTCGGGAGCCGTGGGGGCCTCGCCGCGACCGACTGCTCGCAGGAGCCGGTCGGTCACCGCGGGTTGGATGAGCGTCCCGCCCGCCGCGAGGTGCCGGATCGCGCCGACGAGCTGGTCGAGGGTCACGTCCTTGAGCAGGTAGCCCCGGGCGCCGGCGCGCAGGGCCCGCAGCGTGAGCTCGTCGTCGTCGAAGGTGGTCAGGACGAGCACGGGAAGGTCCGCGCCCCGGTCACGGAGGGCCTCGAGGGTGCCGATCCCGTCCAGTCCAGGCATCCGCAGGTCCAGGAGCAGGACGTCCGGGGCGTGATCGGCGACCAGGACCAGCGCAGCGTCCCCGTCCCCGGCCTCGGCGACGACCTCGACCTCCTCCGCGAGCTCGAGGAGGCTCCGGATCCCCTGGCGGACCAGCGTCTGGTCGTCGACGAGCCCGACGCGGATCATGCGGCCGGCACCACGGCGCTGACCCGGAAGCCCTGGTCGCCGGTGAAGACGACCCGGCCGCCGAGGCCCTCGATCCGCTCGGTGAGGCCGCGCAGCCCGTGCCCGAGACGTATCGGGTGGGCCCCGAGCCCGTCGTCCCAGGCCGTCAGTAGCGTGCTGCCCTGGTCGTCCTGCCCGACCTCGATCCACAGGTGGGTGGCCTCGGCGTGACGGATCGCGTTGGTGACGACCTCCTGGGCGCACCGCAGCAGAATGGTCGTGGTCTCGTCGTCGAGGGTGGGCGGGCTCTCGACCGAGAGGTGGACGGTCGGTTCGTGCAGATCGGCGACCAGGGCCTCGAGGGCTGCCGTCAGATCAGGGGTGCGGCGCCGGAGCTCACCCACGGTCGTGCGCACGTCGGCGAGCAGCTCGCGGGCGATGCGGCTGGCACGAGTCACGTGCTCCCTCGCGGGCGGGGTGCTGTGGTGGCTCGCGACCTCCAGCTCGAGGGTCAGGGCCGTCAGCTGATGGCCGAGAAGGTCGTGCAGGTCCCGGGAGATCCGCAGACGCTCGGCGGCGCGGGAGGACTCCTCGAGCAGCGCCGTCGCCGCCCGCAGCTCGACGTGCGCCTCGGCCAGCTCGCGTCGGGACCTCTCCTCGCGCTGGAAGGCCAGCACGCTGAGCACGCTCGCACTCTGCAGCAGGAGGTAGAGGCCCGCCGAGAGCAGCACCTCGAGGAGCCCGGCAGGTCCTGTCGCGACGGCGACCCCCACCACCGCGGTGTTGAGGGCGACCACGCCGATGGTCTCCCGCCTGGTCAGCACGTAGCAGCTGAAGGCCGAGGTGAAGACGAGCACGATCGGCAGGAACCCGGCCCGGGGAGCAAGGAGCACCGCGGCCGCGCCGAGGACCACCTGCACGCCGAAGATCGCCCGCGCGCGCGTCCGGTGCAGCCCTCCCTCGAACCAGGTGCCCGTCACCAGGGCGGCGAGGAACCCGCCGAAGACCACGAACCACAGCGCCGGAGGTCCCACGGTGACCTCGCTGCCCTGCGCCACGAGCACGACCACGGGAACGCCCACGGCCGCGCAGATCGCCGTGCCGAGGACGCCCGACCAGATCTCCGCGTCGAACCGCGCCATCTCCGCACCCTATGGCGCAAGCACCAGCCCGCGGCCCTGCCAGAAGTCATGCCTGGGTGAGGTGACCCCCGGCACCTGTGGTGCCCTCCCGCGCACTCCTAGCGTCGATCAGGAGCGAAGGAGGGCACGTGTCCGCGATCGAGATGCACGACCTGCACAAGACCTACCGGTCCACGGTGGCCGTGGCCGGGGTGAGCCTGACGGTGCCCGAGGGCTCGATCATGGGGCTGGTCGGGCGCAACGGCGCCGGCAAGACCACCGCGGTCGAAATCACCGCGGGCCTGCGCACGCCCGACCGCGGGAGCGTCAGCGTGCTCGGCCTGGACCCACGGCGGGACCGCCGTGCGGTGCGGCAGCTGCTCGGCGTGCAGCTCCAGGAGAGCGAGCTGCACAGCGCCCTCACCGCCCTCGAGCTCGTGAAGCTCTACCGCAGCTTCTACCGGTCGGGCCTCGACCCGGCGCAGGCCCTCGAGGCCGTCGGGCTGGGACGCAGCGCGAGGACGCGGTTCGAGAACCTCTCGGGGGGTCAGCAGCAACGGCTGTCGATCGCCCTCGCCATCATCGGCCGCCCCCGGGTGGTGATCCTCGACGAGCTCACCACGGGGCTGGACCCCGAGGCGCGCCGCGAGGTGTGGGGCCTGGTCGAGGCTCTCCGGGCCGACGGGGTCACGGTGCTCCTGGTGAGCCACCACATGGACGAGGTCGAGCGGCTCTGCGACCAGGTGACCCTGCTCGACGCCGGGCGGGTGGTCTCGACCGGCAGCCCGGCCGAGACCGTGGCCCGGGCCGCGCTCCCGCAACGGGTGCGCTTCGACGCCGATCGGGCTGTCGACGCCGACCTGCTGCGCACCCTGCCCGAGGTCGAGGGGGTCGAGGTACGTGGCGACGCGGTGGTCGTGCACGGCAGGGGTGAGCTCGAGCGGGCGGTCAGCACCGCGCTGACCAGGCACGGGGTGGTCGCCACCGGCACCAGCGTCGAACGCCCCACCCTCGAGGACGCCTTCCTCGCACTGACCGGTGGCCCGTCCGGGCCGGAGACGGAGGAGGAACGATGAGCGCTGCGACCGAGACCGCCCCCCGTGCACCTGGGCTGCGGGCCTGGGTGACACTGACCGGTGCCGAGGTGCGCATGGTCGTGCGCGACACGGCCGGGCTCCTCATCCCCGTCGGGCTGCCCCTGCTGATCCTCGTGATGAACGCCCTGGGCGACACCGACCAGGTGATCCCCGGGGCCGGGGGCCGGACGGTGCTCGACCTCTACGTGCTGCCCCTGGTGCTGACCGTGGTCATCGCGACGATCGGGGTGGTGAACATGCCGAGCTTCCTGGCGTACTACCGGCGCACCGGGGTGCTGCGCCGCCTCGCGGTGACCCCGGCCCACCCGGCGATGGTGCTGGCCGCCCAGGTGCTGACCAGCCTCCTCCAGGCGGCGGTCGGCGTCGGGCTCGCGCTGACGGTCGCCGTGGTGGGCTTCGGGGCGCACCTCCCGGCCCGCCTCGGGCTCGCCA